>CALARM010000277.1 GCA_937888925.1 uncultured Synergistia bacterium
TGGTGACCTTAAATTTATATCCCCCAGATCTTCCCTGGCTTCCTGCTCTGCCTGTTCTATTTCAGCTATCAGGCTTTCTTTATGACTGTTCACTGCTTCTTTATCTAAGAAAAAGCCATTTAGCTCCATATCTGCCACTGAATAAATACAGTCAAATTCAAGTCTTGCTGTTTCTGCCAGATTATTTTCTGCAAGTTTCTTTCTCAATATATCTCTAAGTTTAAGCAGTATTTTTGCATCATTACAGGCATAAATTAACTGTTCTGCTGTTAATTCCCCTTTCCAGTTACTTGTTTGCTGTTCTTTTGATAAGTCTATATTCAGATATTTCTTTGCAATAGCTTTTAAGGAAAATCCTTCACCGGCTATTCTTCTGCCCCCTGCAAGAAGGTATGAAGCAATCATTGTATCAAAAAGATTTCCCCCCACTGTAAGACCTGCCTGCTGTAACATCTTCAAATCAAACTTTGCATTTTGAAAAATCTTCAGTGCCGGCCCTGTAAGAAGTGTCTGTAAAGTGCTCAAATCTTGCCCCTGTAATTCCCTCATATCAATTATCATAACTGGATGGTCTTTTGTAGCTATCTGTATCAAACATACTTTATGAAGTAAAGGGTCGAGTCCTGTGGTTTCTGTATCGATTCCAAGGGCTTCTGCTCCCATCCTTTTCTGACATTCAACCTGTAACAGCTCTGTATCTGCAATCAAAATATAGTCCTGCAGTGCCTTTTGCATGTATAATGCCACTGCTCGAATTACAGGATCAAATATAACTGTAAATCTCCTCTTCCAGAATATAATAGAATATATGGCTTTTAACCCTTCCACCTGTTCCCGGAATTCTTCAATAACATTTTCCCCTTTCTGGGCCCTCTGCCATAAAAAATTTATCTCATTTTCTTTTTCAAAAATTATTTTACGAAATTCTTTTTTATTTGCTTTAAAAAAATCAAAATTTTTGACCTCTTCAAACTGGCTTGCTATATGGCTTAAAGCCTCCTCAAAAATTTTTTCATAATTTTGTAAATTTTTATTTTTTTCTTCCATAATTTCTGAAAAAAGATCTTTGATATTTACGTCTGTATGTTCCACTTCTGCCGGTGGTGTAAGGTTTTGTTTCATTAGTTTCAACATTATTTTTTGTCCTTTCAATTTCATTTGTTAGGGTAATTAACCTAACATACCCTAACATTAAATATCCTTATTTCATCAGGTTTTATTAATTTTTTGGTTAGTTAGAATAACTTTTTCCATATATATATATATTAATTATTATTATTATTATTGATATAAATATAAGTTACTATAGTATCCTAACATTACCTTAATTTACTCTTTATTTATAATGCTTTTCTATGTTAGAGTAATTGTTAGGGTAATGTTAGTGTGTTAGGTTAAGAAGAATTTTTCTTTTGCTTAAAACAATATTGAATATAATTCCTTTCCTTCTTAATCAGGCAGTCAAATTTTGTTTGTATTCCCTTCCACAGGTGCCTTAATTTTGCTGTTAAAGAGAGCACATTGCTATAATGGAACTTTATTCTATGTCCTTCTGCCAGTGAAGATAGTTTAAAAAACAGGTCTTTCCCTGAAAGGAATTCCCCTTCTATGGTTTCTTCATCTTCGATGTAAATTTGTAAGAGTTCATATAAAGGATCTTCATCCAGTGAAAAGTCATATTGTTCCTGCTGTAGCTTTCTGAAAATATCTTTTACCTTTTCTTCCCCCACAATCTTACAGGCAAATGAGTAAAAATCTGCCATCCTGAATTTAGTTTTAAAAGTCTGTTTTTGGGCCTGCTGTAATTGCCTGAGTATTACCTGAAGTTTAAAAATAATTTCATTCCACAGGATATCCCGGTGTTCTTCCAGTTCTTCCAGTAAATCATTTTCCGGTATGAAATTCTCTTCCAGGGGTTTCACTGATAGAATAAGCAGTCGATCTGCAATGTCATCACGTCGGAATTTTGGAGTCCTGGCAGTGAGCCCTATAAAACAGGAAGGTTTCATTGAAAGATATACAAAATTTTCTCTCATTTGCCTCTCTTCAAACTGTTCCCCTGTTGCCATTTTAGCCAGAAAATCATTCATCCATTTAATACGGCTATCGGCGTTATCTATGGCAAGAAAACTTTTATGTAAGCTTGCTACTTTAATATCTCTCTCATTATCGGATGTCACTGATGAAAGATTCCATTCATCACCAAAAAGAAGTTTACCCATAATACGAAGGGAAAAGCTCTTACCACTGCCTTTTACCCCATACATCAATAACAGGGGTTTTGTCGGGAAAATACTTTCAAAGAATATGGACATAAAGAAAAGCTCAAATAATACCTGTTGCTCTTCTACAGTCAGACCGGTTTCTTCTGTATCAAAATTAATCCTGTCCAGGATCATTTCTTCAAATTTGCTGGAAGTTTCTGAAAGAGGTAATTTAACATCAATAGGGCTTCCCTGGCATCTTTGAAACATAATTCCATCAGTGCCATTGTCAACTATCTCCATGGTACTGGTAGTAATCTTCAGGATCTGGTTCTGCTTATTTCTCAGATCAAGGTAAATGGTGAAATTCTTCCTGTCAAAATAACAGAATTTTTTTATATCAACCTCCCTGCCTGTCAGTAAACAGTGTTTCTGAAGTCGTTTTGTTATAATTCTGGCAATCATTTCATTCTCGGCAAGTCCTATGCAATGAAGGAAAATAGAATAATCAGGGTCTTTCCGATAAATTTGATATGTCAACTTCCTGTTTTTATCAAAGTAATAACAGGTATTATTATTATCTTTGATAAAACTTCCATTATCTTCCAGAAAATTACATACTTCTCTAAAACAGGTCTCATTTTTATCAACTTCTTTCTTTTTCTTTGCTTGCCGGGTTTTATATATAGTTTCCCGTAATTCTTGCAGTATTTTAAAATAATCTTCCCCTTTTGATGGTTCTGATATAACATCAGGTGTTTCCTTTGCTTTTTCTGCAGGTTCCTCCTCTTCTTCATCCAGAAAATACCAGGCTTTATCAGGGATATTGAATGTAAATAAATCTTCCAGCTTTTCTTTATAAATTTCATGACAATGGGTATGGTGACAATGTTTTTTTATTGTCCCCGTAAATGACAGATGAACCAGAAATTCTTTTGATGTACTTGGTTTTGTATGTCGGTCTGCCCTGGGACATGTGCAAAAATAATTTATTCCTTGACTAAGGGCCTGCCCTCCATGTTTAAATTCTCCTTTTTCGCACGTAAAGCCATATTTTGAAATAAGCTGATCCAAGATCTTCTTTTGTCTGTAAAATTCTTTTGTTGCTTCCTCTTCTGCTATAATCTTTACTTCTGCTGTTTCATCTTCATGGAAAATATTAGCCCTATTTATTATCTCTTTGAATAAATCTTCCGGGAATTCCTGTAACTTATTTTGAAAGAAAAATTCCGAGTAATGCCACTTATAACGGGTTCCGTCTGGATGAATGGAGTCAGGAATCACGTTCTGACTTCCTGCCCCTGTTCTTAGCTCTATCCCTAAATCAGGCAGTTTCTTTGAATTCTTAAACTTTAACCATGCCGGTCTTTTATAATATATGTGCCCTCTTTCTTCCCACTGAAGTACCTTCCCCGGCTCCCTCTCCCCCCTGTAAACTATAGATGTAACAGGTAATTGCAGGTCTCCAAGTTTTTCTTTTGCTATGACCGGATCATCTATATCAATTACAAGTAAATCTTCAAGCCTCATGCCTAAATTAGATGTTTTCAGTTCTTCTTTCTGCTGTTTCCACAGAGTTTTTATATCTGCAGTGTTCCACCCTTTTACTACCGGGTTTTTTATTCCCACTGGATAAGTCAGTATTGGAATATTTAGTTTTTTATATATCTGTAAATGGGTCTTTCTACTTTTCTGCTCCCCTATGGTCATCTCAGGCAGTTTATTTATACTGTTATTGCTCTTTATATTATCTTCAGAATACTTTATCAATTTTCATTCCTCCTGTA
>CALARM010000278.1 GCA_937888925.1 uncultured Synergistia bacterium
TTTTCAAGAGGAAGGATTTTATCTACCCCGCCCAGTTTAATTGCTTCATTGGGCATTCCGAAAACAACACATGTTGCTTCATCCTGTGCAATATTTATAGCACCGGCATCTTTCATTTCCTTCATGCCATGAGCACCGTCATCTCCCATGCCGGTCATGATAACACCTACTGCATTTTTTCCGGCATATCTTGCGGCAGAACGAAACAATACATCTACTGAAGGACGGTGACGGCTTACAAGAGGCCCGTCTTTTACTTCCACATAATAACGGGCGCCGCTCCTTTTCAGAAGTGTATGTTTGTTGCCGGGAGCTATAAGAGCACGGCCCCTTACTACCGTATCATTATCAGCCGCTTCTTTGACTGTTACGCGGCAAAGGCCATCGAGACGTTTTGAAAAAGCTGCAGTAAAATGTTCAGGCATGTGCTGTACGATAACTATTCCGGGAGAATCAGCCGGCAGAGCTTCAAGGAAAATTCTCAAAGCTTCTGTCCCTCCTGTAGAAGCACCAATTACAGCTACCTTTTCGGTAGTCTGAATCATAGCACTTGATGTAGGTTTTGCTATTACTGCATCGGCAGTAAGTTTCGGTGCCACAGTCTGTGAACCAGGGGAAATCCTTCTCAATCTGGCTACAGAGGCAGCTTTGACTGCATCACATATCTGAACTTTTGATTCTTCCAGAAACTGCTTAACTCCGAGTTTTGGTTTCTGTATTATTTCTACAGCTCCATATTCAAAAGCCTTCAATGTTGTTTCACAGCCTTTTTCAGTAAGACTTGAACACATAACAACAGGTATGGGATGCTGGCTCATCAGTTTACGTAAAAATGTAATACCGTCCATACGGGGCATTTCCACGTCAAGTGTTATAACATCAGGCACTTCTGTATTCATTTTTTTAGCTGCCACATACGGATCTGAGGCAGCACCAATTACTTCTATTTGTGGGTCAGAAGATAATATATCCTGAAGTGTCTGTCTGACTACAGCAGAATCATCGACTATAAGAACTTTAATTTTATTTTTCATATTATGAATTATCTCCTTTTTTAAGCCTTTTTAATAATACTTCTCCTGTATGAGTATAAAAAAATATTTTACGTCCCCTTTTCCCGCCCGTATCGGAAACAAGTAATCTTAAATGCTCTTCTTTTATAGTATTCAGAGCGACCTGAGTGTTCTGTTGTCCCACTGTTAATTTATTTTCGTTGCTGTTATTGAAGGAAAACATATCAGCTCCCCCAAATAATTTAACTTCAATTTCAGCAGTTTTAATTCCATAATTTGCTAATTGTAATACCATATAGCTTATGGAATAATCAACATATTTAAAAGGTTCATTTTTATTTTCTCTGATTCCATAGCTGTTTTTATTATATACAGGTAGAGCACCATGACAGATGGCACCTATTTTTAGTCTATTGTTAAACATAGTTACAGATATACATGAACCAAGTACTGTAGCTACTAAAGTCGGCTTTTCTGCAATATATATTTCCCCTGCTTTTAAATGTATAACAGGTAAAGTGGTTTCTAAAATATTCATTCTAATTTCCTGTAGATTGTAGGCGCTACCTGAACCAGTGGTATGCTGAGACCGTGAAGTGTTTCCGAATGACCCATAAAGAGATATCCCCCGAAAGTCAGTTGTTTGTAAAATTTATTTAACAGTTTTTCCTGAGTTGTTCTGTCAAAATAAATTATTACATTACGGCAGAATATTATTTCCATTGGCTCTCCTATGCCGAAATTGCTGTCCATAAGATTAAGCCTTCGAAAGTTAATGAAAGCCCTTAGTTCAGGAACAACCCTTACAAATTTTTTATTTTTATCTTTATTTTTCATCAGGTATTTATGTTTTAATAAAACAGGTATACCCTCGATTTTTTCCATTTCATAAATACCTTTCGCGGCTTTTTGAAGTACTTCAGTTGATATATCAGTTGCAAGAATAGTAAAATTGAAACCGCTGTATTTCTCTCCGAATTCACTTAAAACAATTGCCAGGGTATAAGGTTCTTCTCCTGTAGAACATCCTGCACTCCATACTCTGATTTTTCTGTGTACACCATGTATGGAAGAATTAATTAATTCAGGCAGTGCAGTCTGAGTTAAATAATCAAAATGGGCTGGCTCCCGGAAAAAATCTGTTTTATTGGTAGTAATAACATCAATCATATGAATAAGTTCAGTCTCAATACCATGGGGACTGAATATGTAATCACAGTATTCACTGAATGAGTTAATAGCAAGTACTTTAAGTCTTTTCCTTATACGGGCTTCAAGCATAATTTTTTTGTTCGGAGGAAGTTTAATACCTACTTCATTGTAGATAAAATCACTCAATATCCTGTAATTTCTCATGGACATAGATGTAGAATATAAATCGCCTGTCTGTTTTTTTGTACCGTTATCCATAATATATTCACCACTGTTTAAAAAATATATTATTATTCTACCTTATCTGATAATATTCTTCAATATGTATGCAGAATTTACTTCACCTCACTAGCAAATATGACCGGTTCGGTTAAAACGAAGTATGAGAATTAACAGAGAGTGAAGCATAAGACTTCATCATTTTCATATAAATTTCCCTGTTTCGGTATTCAGAGCCTATCCGAAAAGTCGCCCTATATCTTTCCACTGCCAGGCTCTTCCGAAAAATCTATAATCCTCCTGAAAGAGAACCTGTTTTTACAGACATTTACTATTTTGCGTCTATTTAATATACAACTGGCTGTTAATAAGGTATATATTTTTCTCCAGAACCTGGCAGCGGAAAGGATGAGAAAATAAATATTACTTTTCGGATAGGCTCTCAGTAAATAAAATTTTTCATGAAGGATAAAGTTGTTCAATGATGAAATAATATT
>CALARM010000279.1 GCA_937888925.1 uncultured Synergistia bacterium
AGAGCCTGTCAGGCAGAAGCTGATAAAATGGTTACTAATTTACCTGGTGCGGTACCAAGGATGAAGATATATGGAATAATATATAAGGAGGTAATTCTCATGCATAGAGCAATAGAAGCTTTTTATGACAATGGAGAAATTAAACTTCTGGAGGATCTGGGGGTAAAAAAAGCAAAATTATATATCATAGTAATAGAAGATGAAACAGACAAAGAAAATTTCCAATGGAATATAGATGATGAAAGCAGCATATTAAACAGTATTACTGTAAAAACAATAGAAGAATGGCATAACGATGAGGAAGACAAAATATGGAAATAGGAAATATTATTTTAGCTAAAATTATATTTACAGATTTATCTCAAACTAAATTAAGGCCAGTAATAATAATAAAAAAGTTAAATTATAGTGATTTTCTTGCTTTACCTGTAACCAGCCAGAAATTGGATAAAATATTACCGAATGAAATACTTATAAAAAAAGATAATTTTGAGACAGGTACTATTCCGGTAACTTCAAAAATAATACTATCAAAACCTCTTGTAATTCATAAAGATATATATATAAAAACCTTCGGTAAAGTTAAAAAAGATTTCCTTGAAAACATATTGAGAAAACTGGCAATAGACGCAGCAGTCAGTCACTATGAAGTAAAGCATAAAAAAGATAAAGCTTTTCATCCGGGAGATAATATAACCTACGGAGGAAGAATTTTTGACGAAAAAGAAATTATAAATCTCATAGATTCATCTCTCGATTTCTGGCTTACCACAGGAAGATATGCAGAAAAATTTGAACATGAATTTGCTGAATTCCTGGGAGTAAAACACTGTTCTCTTACAAATTCCGGTTCATCGGCAAACCTCCTTGCTTTCATGGCTCTTACATCAAAAGAACTCGGCACAAGAAGAATAAATAAAGGTGACGAAGTAATCACAGTAGCAGCAGGATTTCCTACTACAGTAACACCGATAGTACAGTACGGAGCAGTACCTGTTTTTACAGACATAAGTCTTCCCTCTTACAATATAGATACAGGTAATCTCGAAAAAGCACTCTCTGAAAAAACAAAAGCTGTATTTCTTGCCCATACTATGGGAAATCCCTTCGATTTGCAGAAAGTAAAAGACTTCTGTGACAGACATAATCTCTGGCTTATAGAAGACAACTGCGATTCTCTGGGGTCGAAATATTTATATAAGGGAGAATGGAAATACACCGGAACAATAGGACATATTGGGACATCAAGCTTCTATCCTCCCCATCATATGACAATGGGAGAAGGAGGAGCAGTATATACACAGGACACTCAACTTAAACGTCTCGTAGAATCTTTTCGTGACTGGGGCAGAGACTGCTGGTGTATGTCAGGTCATGATAATACCTGTAAAAACCGATTCAATCAGCAATTCGGAGAATTACCTTTCGGATATGATCATAAATATGTTTTTTCTCATTTAGGTTATAATCTGAAGATAACAGATCTTCAGGCATCCATAGGATGTGCTCAACTGAAAAAACTCCCTGATTTTATCCAGGCAAGAAAGAATAACTGGCGATTATTAAGAGAAGGATTGAAGGAGCTATCAGATAAATTTATATTACCGGAAGATACGGAAAATTCTGACCCGAGCTGGTTCGGGTTTTTACTGACAGTAAAAGAAGAGGCCGGTTTTACAAGGGATGAAATAGTGACATATCTGGAGAAAAACAGAATCCAGACAAGAATGCTCTTTGCAGGTAATCTGATAAAACATCCATGTTTTGACGAAATGAGAAAATCAGGTAAAGGATATAGAATTATAGAAAATCTTTCCAATACTGACAGAATAATGAAAGATACTTTCTGGATTGGACTTTATCCCGGTATGACTGAAGATATGTTGAAATTTATAATTTCAACTTTTATAAAGTTTGCAGACGGGATTTAAAACAACTGTCAGGTAAACATTGCTATAAAAAGGAGACATAGTTTATGCCGGTAGAAAACATCCTGCTAACAGGGGGAAGTGGATTTATAGGGAAAAACATTGTAGAATCCTTACTGGCAAAAAAATATAATATAATAGCACCGGGTCATAAAGATCTTGATTTAATGGATGAACATAAGGTAAGAGATTTTTTCAAAAAAAATAATATAGATATAGTCATACATTCAGCATGTAAACCGGGCCACCGTAATGCAAAAGATCCGACAAATATTTTATATACCAATACAAGAATGTTTTTTAATCTCGTCCATAATTCTACTCTTTATAAAAAGATGATACTTATGAGCTCAGGTGCTATATATGATATGAGATATTACCAGCCTAAAATGAAAGAGGATTATTTTGGATTTCATGTTCCTGTAGATGAACATGGCTTCGGCAGATATGTATGTGCCAGATATATAGAACAGGTTGATAATATTATTGAGCTGCGTATATTCGGAATCTTCGGAAAATATGAAGACTATGCCATAAGGTTTATTTCAAATGCCATATGCAAGGTAATATTTGATTTACCAGTTACAATAAAACAGAATAGAAATTTTGACTATTTATATATTAATGATCTTATGCCGGTTCTGGATTATTTTACAGGAAACAAACCGGCATATAAAGTTTATAATGTTACTCCTGACTCTTCTATAGATCTTTACAGTCTTGCCAGAAAAGTAATCACTATATCAGGCAGGGATTTACCGGTAATAATATCACAACCGGGAATGGGGAATGATTACAGCGGGGACAATACAAGGTTACACAGAGAAATTAAAAATTTAAAAATTACTCCACTTGATGAAGCTATAAAGGAATTATATGAATGGTACTCGAATAATAAACATCTGATTAATAGAGAAGTTTTACTCTTTGATAAATAGGAAATTTTTATAATAAAAATGTTAAATCCGAATATCTTTCAGAATATAGAATAAAGCCTATTTTTATGATTTCTACAGGTACCAATATTATGATAAAAAATCTATTAAGACCATGCCCGATATGTTTGAACAGGAAAGGTGAAATTCTTCATAGCCAGAACTTTATCATACCTCAGGAACATTTTCTTCCGGACTCTTATGATGTTGTGGCCTGTAATTTATGTGGTTTTGTTTATGCCGATACTTCTGCAAAACAAAAAGATTATGACAGATATTATCAGATATTTTCCAAATATGAAGATACATCTCTTTCATCAGGCACCGGTATTACAAAAAATGATGCAGACAGATTGAACATGACAGCACAGGTAATAGCAGACATGGTGCCTGATAAAGATTGTTCCATACTGGATATAGGCTGTGCAAACGGTGGTTTGCTGGCATCATTTAAATCTATGGGATATAATAACCTGACAGGTATGGACCCTTCTAAAAACTGTATAACCTATGTTAAAGAAAAACTGGGAATTCATGCCGTTGAAGGAGGATTATTCTTTAAAAACAATATACAGAACTGTTTCTTTGATCTTGTTATATTGAGCCATGTCCTGGAACATGTATATGATCTGGCAGAAGCAATAAAGAATGTAAAATCACTGCTTAAAAGAGAAGGATTGTTATATATAGAAGTACCGGATAGTTCTGCTTATGCATCTTACTATGTTGTACCATATTACTATTTTGATTGCGAGCATATCAATCATTTTGACGAACATTCTCTGAAAAATTTATTACTGCCCCATGGGTTTAGCCATATAATCTCTAAAAAGAAAGAGTTATCTATTACAGGTGATATAGTATATCCTGCCTGCTATGGCATTTACAGAAAATCAGAAGAACAAAATAATTATAAAATTGCTTTTAACCCGGCTGTTAAAGACAGTACAGTCAGTTATGTAAAAAAATCCGAATCTAATAAAAACTGGTCTCAAATAGATGAATTTGCAAGAAGTCAGGAAAAAATTATCGTATGGGGAGCAGGTTCATATACATTAAGACTTATGAAAAACAGTCCATTAAGTGAGTGTAATATAATATTTTTTATAGATAAAGACAGTAAAAAACATGGCACAAAAATAAAAGACATTCCTGTATATCCACCTGACATACTCAGAGAACACAGAGAAACGATTATTATATGTTCTGCTCTTTACAGTGAAGATATTCTTGCAGAAATCAGGACTATGGCTATTTGCAATAAGGTCTTTATAATGAAATAGCAGGGCTGTTTTATAGAAAATAATGGCATATTACCTTTTGATAAACAAAGGAGACAGGTTATGATAAAATTATCTGATTATATTGTGAAGAGTCTTGCTGACTACGGTATAAAACATATCTTTATGATTTCCGGCGGTGGTGCAATGCACCTGAATGATTCTGTTGGAAAATGTAAAGACATACAGTATATATGCAATCACCATGAACAGGCCAGTACCATAGGAGCAGAAGGTTATGCAAGAACCAGCGGAAAACTTGCAGTAGTAATGGTTACGACAGGCCCTGGCGGAACCAATACAATGACGGGACTTATAGGACAGTGGCTCGATTCTGTGCCGGTCCTTTACATATCAGGTCAGGTAAAATTTGAAACATGTATAGAATCCTGCAGGGAAATAGGCCTGAGACAGCTTGGAGATCAGGAAATCAATATAGTTGACATAGTAAAACCTGTAACAAAATTTGCCGCTATGATAAAAAAACCATGGGAAGTAAAAAGATTGTTAAAAAAAGCCATTTACATTGCAACCCATGGAAGACCAGGCCCTGTATGGCTCGATGTACCACTTGATATTCAGGGAGCTATGATAGATGAAACATCATTAATAGATTACAATGAAGATGAAGACAGAATAGAATTTAATAAAGATGAAATAAATCTGAAAATCTCAGAAACTATTAAATTACTGCAAAAATCCGAAAGACCTGTTTTCCTTGCAGGTCATGGTATAAGGATTGCAGGTGCTCAGGAATTATTTCTGGAGATTATAGACAAATTAAACATACCTGTTATATCGTCTTTTAATGGCTGTGACCTCATACCTTCCGATCATCCGTTATTTTCCGGAAGACCGGGAACAATAGGTGATAGACCGGGAAACTTTGTTCTTCAAAATGCAGATCTGTTATTATCTGTAGGTTCAAGAAATAATATAAGACAGATCAGCTATAACTGGCAGTGTTATGGCAGGGCTGCAAAAAAAATATTTGTAGATATAGATGAAAAGGAACTGAAAAAACCTACAATAAAACCCGATATTCCCATATGTTCTGATTGCAGCTATTTTCTTATGGAACTCGGCAGGCAGTTAAAGGATGTAACATTACCGGATTTCAGTAAATGGATAGAATGGTGTTACGAAAGAAAAAAACGGTATCCTGTAGTTCTATCAGAATATGAAAAATCTGCTCCTGTAAACCCTTACTACTTTATAGATATACTTACAGAATGCATGAAAGAAGGAGATATAGCTGTAACAGGTAACGGTACAGCGAGTGTAGTTTATTTTCAGGCAGGCAAAATAAAAAAAGGGCAGAGAGTTCTGTGGAATTCAGGCTGTGCTTCCATGGGATATGATTTACCGGCCTCTATAGGAGCTTCCTTTGCAGAAAAAGAAAAAAACATTGTCTGTTTAGCCGGTGATGGCAGTTTACAGATGAATATTCAGGAATTACAAACAGTATTTCATCATGGATTGCCTTTAAAGATTTTTGTCCTCAATAATAATGGTTATATATCAATAAAACAGACTCAGGATAATTTTTTCGATGGAAGATATGTAGCATGTAATGAACAGTCAGGCGTCAGTTTTCCTGATATAATTAAATTAGGAAAGGCCTATGGTTTAAAGACGGATATAATAGATAGCCATAATGGACTGAAAGAGAAAATAGAAAATATTTTAAATGCCCGGAGCCCATTGCTATGTGAAGTTCGTCTTCAACCTGATTATATCTTCAGCCCAAAAGTATCGTCTGAACGTAAACCTGATGGTAAAATTATATCTAAACCCATTGAAGATATGTATCCTTTCCTGGATAGAAAAGAATTTAAGGAGAATATGATAATTCCAGAGTGGAATGGATAAAGTGTCATAAGGATAAGGATTTTTATGAGTGATATAAATAAATTATTTAATGAATTACCTGACGATGAGCAGAAATATACAGACTTAATAAAAGAGAGATTTGGTATTTCCGAACTTAATATATTAAATAAATCGGCAGTATTTGGTACAGAAAATCTGGGAAAAAAGTTATTATATAAATTTCGTGATTTAGGTATAGAGATTTCAACTTTTTCGGATAATAATAAAAATAAATGGGGGAATTTTATTGATGGAATCCCCATAATAGAACCTGAGGAACTGAAAAATAATCCCGAACAACTGGTAATAATAGCTTCAAAATATGTTCGTGAGATTTTTGCCCAACTAAAAAGTTTAGGAGTAAAAAAAGTTCTGCCTCATTATGTTTTAAGTGTATTATTTCCAGAATATTTTCCCAATGAACTTCATAAAAAAATAATAAAAGATATTTATAAAGATAGAAGAAAAATAGAAAGAGTTTATAATACTCTTTCAGAGAGTAAATCAAAGGAATTATTTTTAAATATCTTAAACTTCAGAATATCTCTCTGGCCTGAAGATCTGCCATTATATTCGTCAAATCAATATTTTCCCTCTTTTTTTCCACTGGAACAGGAGGAAACCTATGTCGATGCCGGTGCCTTTGATGGAGATACATTGAGGCAATTTTTAAATCGCCAGAAGGGAATGTTCAATAAATATATTGCCCTGGAGCCAGATGAACAAAATTATAAAAAATTATTGCAGTCTATTCCAGAAATATATAAAGAAAGAATTTTCACCTACCCTGTTGGTGCCGGAGCTATAAAAAGTAAAGCTTTTTTCTGTAATTATGGAAGAGAGGATTCTATGATTGCTGATGATGGGGATAATGAAATTGATATAATACCGCTGGATGAATTATTAATAGATGAAAAAGTTACAACCATAAAAATAGATGTAGAAGGATATGAGCCACAGGTTCTGGAAGGAGCAAAAAAAATAATTAAAGAGAAAAAACCCAAATTGGCAGTATGTGTTTACCATCGCCCTGACCATTTATGGGAATTACCTTTACAGATTATTTCCTATAATTCAAACTATAAATTATATTTAAGGCATTATGAACCGGAAATCTATGGAACAGTTTTATACGGGATATAAGCATATGAGTTATTTTATAGAAAATATAATCTTCGATTTAGATGGAACATTAATTGATTCTATGGAAGATATAGTTATATGCCTGAAAAAGGCCTTCAATATATATGGCATTAATAATATTAATATAAATAAAAGTGACATAGGTCCTCCTTTAATTGAAATGATAAAAAATATTGCTTCAGAATTAGATGAAGAACAAATAAAGGAAATAGTTAAAAACTTTAGAATTTATTATGATAATCATGACTATTCAAAAACAATTCTTCATAATGGTGTCAGAAAATTACTTATAACATTAAAAAAATTAAATATCAAACTATTTCTGGCTACAAATAAACCTGTGTTGCCAACAAATAAAATAATGAAAAAATTAAATATAGATTATTTTTCTGATATTATCACTCATGATATTATAGAAGGAAAAAAATTAAGTAAAACAGAAATGATATTACATTTAATAAAAAAATGGAATATGAATAGAGATAAAACCATTATGGTAGGAGACAGTGAAAATGATATAATTGCAGCACATGAAAACTCTATTATATCTATTGCCGTATTGAACGGTTATGGTCATATTGATACGATAGATAAGCATAAACCTTCATATAAAGTCGATAATATTAAACATATATTAACTATTATAAATCAAATAAATCAAGTAAAGGAGTAACTATATGAACAGGGATATTTTTGACGAGCTATTTGTACTGGAAATTGCTAATAACCACTGGGGAAAACTGGAAAGAGGAATAAAAATCATAAAGGATTTTGCCAGGATAGTCAGATTCAATAATGTCAGAGCCGGTATAAAACTTCAGATTAGAGATGTGGATAGCTTCATACACAGGGATTTCATAAATAGAACAGATCTGAGATACATAAAAAAAACCATTGATACAAAGATGTGTAAAGAAGACTTTGCCATTATGGTTGATTCCATAAGAAAAAATGGCTGTATTCCGATGGCTACCCCTTTTGATGAAAAATCTGTTGATATATGTAATGAAATCGGGATTCAGATACTTAAAATAGCAAGTTCAGACAGTAATGACTGGCCTCTGATAGAAAAAATAGCAAAAGCAAAAAAACCTGTAATAGCATCAACAGGTGGACTCTCCCTGAAAGATCTGGATGATCTTGTTACTTTTTTTGAAAACAGAAATATCCCCTTTGCTATAAATCACTGTGTTGCCTTATATCCAACTGAAGATTCTGATTTACAGTTAAATCAGATAGATTTCTTTAAAAATCGCTATCCAAAACATGTTATAGGATTATCAACCCATGAACACCAGGACTGGACATCTTCTATTATGCTGGGCTATGCAAAAGGAGCCAGAACGTTTGAACGACATGTAGATATAGATATGGATGGCATCCCTGTTTCCCCCTATTGTTCATTGCCGGAACAAATTGATATGTGGTTCAAAGCATTCCAAAAAGCAAAAGAGATGTGCGGAGGCAGTGGTAATGTAAGAAGGATTGCGTCAGAAAAAGAAATTAAATATCTTGACAGCCTCGTGAGGGGAGTATATGCAAAAAGAGATTTACCGGAAGGTTATATACTTTTACATGAAAAACTGAACGATGATATCTATATGGCAATACCATTACAAAAAGGACAGATTTCCTGCAGAGAACTGATGTCGGGAGAAGTTTTACTGAAATCCGTTGCAAAAGATCAGCCTGTAATGATTGATATGATAGATAGCCCTTATGCACATAATGAAAAACTTCAACAGGTTATATATAACAGAGGAATTTAGCAGGTGATATATGGAAAATACGGTTATTGTAGAAAATATAGAAACTTTGCAGAATTATTTAAGGAATATACAATGAAACTTATAAGCATAATGACACCGTGCTATAATGAAGAAAGTAATGTAGAAAAAGTCTATAATACAGTAAAAGAAGTAATGGATAAGCATGATGGATACTGTTACGAACATATCTTTATAGATAATTCATCAAAAGATAAAACTGTTGAAATACTAAAAGAAATCGCAAAAAAAGATAAAAATGTAAAAATTATTGTAAATGCAAGAAACTTTGGCCATATTCGTTCTCCCTATTATGGTCTCCTTCAGACAAACGGAGATGCAGTCATACCGGTAGTAGCGGATCTTCAGGATCCTCCTTCTATGATAACGGATTTCATAAAAAAGTGGGAAGAAGGTTATAAAATAGTCATTGCCGTTAAAAAGAAAAGCAGAGAATCTTTTCTTATGTTTGCCATAAGAAAATTTTATTATAATATTATAACAAACCTGTCTGATATAGAGTTAATCAAAAATTTTACAGGTTTTGGACTCTATGACAAAAGAGTAATAGAAATTTTAAGAGAAATAGATGATCCATATCCATATTTCAGAGGCCTTATATGTGACATAGGCTTTGAAAGATATGAAATAGAGTATACTCAACCGAGAAGAGAGAGAGGTATTACGAAAAATAATTTTTATACTCTCTATGACCTGGCAATGCTAGGTATAACAAACCACTCGAAAATTCCCCTGAGAATTGCAACTATGACGGGATTTATTATGTCTATTTTAAGCTTTCTCGGAGGCATCATATATTTAGTATATAAACTTATTGACTGGCAGAATTTTCAACTTGGCATAGCACCTGCTGTAATAGGCCTTTTCATCTTTTCTTCCGTACAGTTATTTTTTACCGGTATACTCGGTGAATATATAGGTTCAATACACACTCAGGTATTGAAAAGACCTCTCGTTATAGAGAAAGAAAGAATTAATTTTGAATAAAGATATGATAACATTTACGAAGATGCATGGTCTCGGAAACGATTTCATAATTATTGACCGAATTTTTTCGCGGAGTGTTTCACTGACTTACTTTGTATTAAAAGCCTGTAATCGTTACAGAGGCATAGGAGCAGACGGGGTTATTTTCGTATTACCTTCCGAAAAAGAAACTGCCAAAATGAGAATCTTCAATTCAGACGGTTCGGAAGCGGAAATGTGCGGGAACGGCATAAGGTGTCTTGCAAAATATATCTACGACAGAGGCATGGTAAAAGAGAAAAAATTCGCCATAGAAACAATGGCCGGATTGATAGTGACGGAAATAATAGAAGAAAAAGGCAATATAACAGAAATCCTTGTTGATATGGGAGAACCAGCGTTTAAGGAAATCTTTCAACCTCTGGAGGTTGAAGATAAAACTTTTTATTTTACCTCAGTATCAACAGGGCCGCCTCATGCAGTAATTTTTGACATACCGGAAGACTGGGAAGAAAAAGGAAGAAAAATAGAAATAAATCCGGTATTTCCGGGAAAAACAAATGTAGATTTTGTCCATATTATAAATAAACATGAAGCTTCCGTTAAAGTATGGGAAAGAGGTGCAGGGAAAACCCTTGCATGCGGCACAGGTGCCTGTGCGGTAATGGCAGCAGGCGTAAAAAATCATCTCCTCTGCAGAAAGGCAAAAATAAACCTCCCGGGAGGCCCTCTTTTTATAGAATGGTCAGAAAAAGACAACCACATATATATGACAGGCCCCGCAGAATATATATTTACAGGAGAAATCTCCCGGGAAACGTTTACGTCCTGGATGAGAGGATAATTTTTTTATCTATTGCCAGGTAAAAAAATTTCCAGTATAATATGTCTTTACAAATTTTATAGAAAAACAAAAGATTATTATATTAATTTTTATAAAAACATGATATAATAATTGTTTAACAAAATAATTATTTCGGGTTGTGAGTGTTTAACTGACCGTTGGAAAGAGATAACTAACAGCCATGACGGGTTCGGTTACAACGAAGTATGAGAATTTGTTCCTCCCGTAACGGGTCAGTAAATATCTAAAATATATGAATGAAATTAACAGAATAATAAAATCTCTCGGCATA
>CALARM010000280.1 GCA_937888925.1 uncultured Synergistia bacterium
AATATAATTCTTCTTGATGTTATGATGACAAGAAAAACAGAAGGTTTTGATGTGGCAAGGAGTCTGAATAAAGAAGAAAAGACAAAAGGCATACCTATTATACTGGTAACCGGTATAAGACATGAAATGAACCTTCCTTTCGGTTTTGAACCTGACGAAGACTGGCTCCCTGTAAAGGCAGTGCTGGAAAAACCCATAAAACCGGAAGTATTATTAAAGACTGTAGAAGATCATATTAAGAAATAAGTAATGTAAACAGGTTTCATATGATTATTTCAGTATGAGACCTGTTATTTTTTATTGTACCATAAAAAAAGTAACCTGTTTTTTATCAGGACTTACGCAAAAAACAATGAGGAATCAGTCATTGCGAGCAAAGCGAAGCAATCCCATTATAACAACATAAACCCATTGGGATTGCTTCGTCGCTTTGCTCCTCGCAATGACAAAATGCGTAACTACTGCACCATAAAATCCGGCGGAGGAGGAGGTATATAGGGCTGAACATAGGGAGCATAATCAGTATAAACGGCAGGTTCATAATAAACTGCCGGTTCGGAATACACGACAGGAGGAACAGGTTTTTCCGGCATAGGAGGTTTATCTTCTTCAATTTTATATGGCTTGTAAAGTGGTATGGCCTCAACAAGCAGTTTTTTAAGATAATAATTACCTGCCTTATAATCTCCGCTCTGTTCATATATATTTGTAAGTTCCAGTATATTTTTTATATTTTTCGGATTATCTTTACATTTAACGGCAATATTATAAAATTTCTCAGGAGTAATATCTGTGACTGTAATATTACCTATATCTTTATATCCTTCTGTAATCCTGAGTGCTTTTTTATATCTTAAATAGGCTTCCTTCTTATTTCCTGCCTGATCATACATTTCTCCTACTCTTACATAACAGTCTCTTTCCTTTATGCCGCAGTCAATACATTTTTTATAACAGGAAAGGGCATTTTTAAAATCTCCCTTTGCCTGATAACAGAGACCTGTGGCGTAATAAATAACAATACTGTCAGGTGAAGCTTTTAAAGCTTTTTCGAATTGTTCTATTGCTTTATCATATTCCTTGCTATCATAATAGGCTTTACCCTGTTTATAATAGTCTACAGCAGAATCTGTATTGAAAGAAGAATTTACCACAGGTTTTAGATTCTTATTCTTCAGACTGATTTCAAGATCCGATGAAGTCCAGTTCTCCTGCGGTATTTTATCAAGATGTTCCTTTAATTTTCCGGCAAAATCCCGGAGGTTTTTTATCTTTCCTTCTGATAATTCAGGAAATTTTATAAAAACATCTTCTCTGTCTGTTCCTATAGCTTTAAGCCTTACTGTTCCTTCAGGCCCTTCCAGAACTATTTTTTCCATGTTAAATCCCGGAATTTCATAAACAGTTCCTTCACTGCACTCAAAATCAGGATGAGAGGAATTAGGGAATATAATTTCATATTCTCCTGAGCTGTATCCCATAATCAGGATAACATTACAATCCTTCGACGGTGTCATGTAAAAGATAATTTCATCTCCGACAAAGGCAGTATTATCACTTTTATCACTTTTTACTTCAACAGACAGAGAGGAATTTTTGTTATTTATAGATTCAAACAAATCCGGTTCAGAGGCATAAACATATGGGCATGGTAAGAAAGAAAGAATAAATAAAATTATAAATATAGTTTTCATAATAAATAACCTCCTTAAATTCAGTGAGCAGTGAACAGTTACCAGTTACCAGTAGTTAATCACCATCACTGGTCACTGGTCACTGATCACTGGTATCTTTATACTCCCATCAAGCTCCTTTGCCTTATTATAACATTTTTTTGCATTTTCCAGATCTCCCTGTGTATGACAGGCAACACCTTTATTAAACCATGTCTGTCCGTTTTTCGGATCAATCTCAAGGGCTTTATCAAAACATTCTATCGCTTCTTTATGTTTTCTCTGTTTAAATAAAGCAATTCCTTTATTGGCCATAGCTTTATCCATTCTGCTATTATAATGTAAGGCTTTATCGAAACACTGAATAGATTCATCATATTTTTTTTCTTTAAGGAAAGAACCACCTTTATAGTTCCATTCTTCAGCCTTTCTCAGTGCCTCATCTCCCGGAGAAGTGCCATTTTCTTCCATCCTCTTTAAAGCTACATCTTTTTTTTCTTTTGCGTCACCATCGTCAGGACTGGCCTTCAAGGTTTTATCAAACCACTTTATAGCCTCATCATATTTTTTCTCTTCAAGTAATGAAGTTCCCCTGTTGTTCCAATCCTCACATAGATTTTTCAACACTATATTTTTCCGGTCTTTTGCATAGGAATTTCCATGTTCGATTTCCAGAACCTTATCAAAACATTCCATAGCTTCTTCGTATTTTTTCTCTTCAAAGAGGGCATCTCCTTTATTATTCCACAGTAACACAGATGATTTATCAATAGTTAATGCTTCTTCAAAACATTTAATAGCTTCATCATATTTTTTCAGCGCCGAAAAACATTCACCTTTTTTGTTTAAAGCGTCAATATTCTTTTTATCTCCTGTTAAAATTTTATCGTAATATTTAATTGCTTCTTCATATTTTCCATCTTTATAAAGAGACAGAGCTTTACCGGACAGATCGGAAGCAAAATTATAGTATAAGATTATACCGGCAATTATTATCACTGCTATTATTGAAATGATCTTCATGTTAGATCCTTTAGCAACGACGGCAGGGCCGACAGAAGGGATTGTATGGCCTATAAGAGTTGGTTCTTTTATTCCCGGTACAGTTTTTGCAATATTTACCGCAGTTCCTGCCTGTGTGATCTGCGGTGTGGCAGATATTACCGTTCTCTGTGTGGTAGAAACTACAGTTCCAGGGATGGCAGAAACTAATGTTCCCGGCATAACCGGAATTACCGTCTGAGGAACCTGTCCGGAGGAACTCATTTTCTCCAGAGCGTCTTTCATCTGTTTTGCATTTACATATCTGTCAGAAGGCCTCCGTGAAAGAGAACACATAATTATATCTTCAAGTTCCTGTGATACATTCACATTAAATTCTTTTAAAGACGGGAATTCAAAAGGTCTTTGTGGAACTGTGCCTGAAAGGAGACAGTGCATGGTTGCACCGAGTGAATAGAGATCGGTTCTTGGCTCAGGCTTACCTGCAATAAGTTCTTCCGGTGCAAAGACAGGTGTTCCTACGATTGTCATGGTATTCTGCCCTTCCGTGTCAAGAGTTCTTGCTATACCAAAATCTATAAGCATTGCCCTTCTGTCAGAATGGCGGATCATAATATTGGGTGGTTTTAAGTCCCTGTATATTACAGGCGGTGATTGATTATGAAGGTAATTGAGTGCATCAAGTATCTCTATTGCCCAGGTTATTACATATTCCTGAGGTACCCCTTTACCTTTATATTTCTTCATAACTGTTTCCAGGTCTTCACCTTCTATATAATCCATTACAAGGTAATAACGGCCACATTGAACAAAATAATCTTTTACGACAGGAAGGTTCGGATGTCTTAAATTATTCAGTATTCTTGCCTCTTTGCTGAAACGGTCTATAAGATACTGCTGATTCTGAGGACTGGCGGAAAAATTCAACATTTCTTTTACGGCACAGGGGGTTTTATCAAATCTGTTATCAAGGGCTTCATAAACTGAGCCCATACCTCCGGATTTTATAAGCCTTTTTATTTCATATCTTTCATCAAGTATGACACCCGGCATCAGGGCACCGCTTGCACCGGTAGCTATTATGTCTTCACCGCATGATTTACAGTACCTCGCAGAATTACTGTTCTGGAAACCGCATTTATCACAGAATATGGGCATGATTGAAACCTCTTTTTCGTGACCCGTAACGGGAATAAGGTCGTGATGCGTAAGGAAGCATATTTGCAGACATTACACATTATAATTCATATATAAAATCCTTTCTTTAAGAATCTTCAAAAATCCTTCTTTATAAAAAGGATTTTTTTATTCTTGATATAATAATATTTAAAAAGGTGAAGGGTGAAAAGTGAGTAGCGGTGTTTAAATAAATGCCATGAGATGAAATACCCATCACCCATCACGCATTACGCATCACCCATCACCCATCACAACTTCACAGGAGGCTTCTGACATTTTGTCACATTTCAAATTAATCTCTGATTTTGCACCTTCAGGAGATCAGGGAGAAGCTATTGAAAAACTTATAGAAGGATTAAATTCAGGAGAAAGAGAGCAAACCCTTGTCGGTGTTACCGGCTCGGGGAAAACCTTTACTGTGGCAAATGTCATAGAGAAGATCGGAAGACCGGCTCTTGTAATAAGTCACAACAAAACCCTTGCGGCACAGATCTGCAGTGAATTTAAAGATTTTTTTCCAGAAAACAGAGTGGAATATTTTGTAAGCTATTATGATTATTACCAGCCTGAAGCTTATATACCTCAGACCGATACCTATATAGAAAAAGACGCAAAAATAAATGATGAAATAGACAGATTAAGACATGGTGCCACCCAGTCTGTCATAGAAAATCGGGATGTCATTATAGTTGCCAGTATTTCCTGTATCTATGGCCTTGGTACACCGGAAGATTATAAAAATACTCTGGTTAAAATAGAAAAAGGACAGGAAATAGAGAGAGATGATTTTTTAGAAAAACTTGTAAAATTATATTATGAAAGAAATGATCTGGAACTTACGAGAGGAAGGTTCCGCGTAAAAGGAGAAGTAATAGAACTACACCCTGTAGACCGTGATAATATCCTTTATAGAATAGAATTTTTCGGCGATGAAATAGATGATATTTCCACAGTCGATTCTTCCAGCGGTAAAACCATCCAAAAACAAAAAAAGCTGACCATTTACCCTGCAAAACATTTTATTACACAGGAAGAAAAACTGGAAGAAGCAATTTTCAATATAAAAAGAGAAGTGAGGGAACGGGTGGACTGGTTTCATTCCCGCGGCATGGATATAGAAGCCCAGAGAATCTCTGAAAGAACCGGATATGATATAGAATGTCTTCAGCAGCTTGGCTACTGTCATGGTATAGAAAACTATTCCCGCCATTTAAGCGGAAGACGGAAAGGTGAACCTCCCTATACCCTTATAGATTATTTCCCTTCCGATTTTATTGTTATTATAGATGAATCCCATGTAACACTTCCACAGCTTAAAGGCATGTCCACAGGAGACAGATCCAGGAAAACCAGCCTTATAGAACATGGATTTCGTCTTCCCTCTGCCTATGATAACAGACCTCTCACTTTTGAAGAATTTATGGCGAAAATAAATCAGGTTATATATGTTTCTGCCACACCCGGCATATATGAATTACAAAAAAGCTCAAAGGTTGTAGAACAGATAATCAGACCTACAGGCCTTATAGATCCTCTCCTGACAGTAAAACCGCTAAAAAATCAGGTAGATGATCTTATAAATGAAATAAAAATAAGGATTGAAAAAGAGGAAAGAGTGCTTGTTACAACCCTTACAAAAAAAATGTCTGAAGAACTGGCTGAATATTTGAAGGATCTTGGTATAAAGGTAAGTTACCTTCACTGTGATGTAGATACCCTTGACAGAGTGGAAATATTGACGAATTTAAGACTCGGTGAATTTGATGTACTTATAGGAGTAAATCTGTTAAGAGAAGGGCTTGATTTACCGGAAGTATCACTTGTGGCAATACTGGATGCAGACAAAGAAGGATTTCTGCGTTCTGAAACATCCCTGATACAGACCATAGGAAGAGCAGCAAGAAATGCCCGGGGAGAAGTTATTCTTTATGCAGATAATATAACCGGCTCCATAAAGAAAGCTATGGAAGAAACAGAGAGAAGAAGAAAAATACAACAGGATTACAATGAACAACATGGCATAGTACCGCAGACTGTAACAAAATCGATAAAAGATATACTCGGCATGGTAAGGATAGGTGAAAAGAAGGGAGTTTACAGAACACCTGAAACAAAACAGCTTCTTACGAAGAATGAAATAAATGATTTAATCGGACAGCTTGAAAAAGCAATGAATGAAGCATCATCGAAATGGGATTTTGAAAGAGCTGCAGAACTTCGGGATGAGATTAAAAAATTAAAATCCCAGTAGAGTGAATAGTGAGTAATGACCGGTCAGACAGATAATCCGGCTCATATTGCCGCGAGAATGCAGATGAATATAACCTGAAAAATATAAAAGAAAAATCTCTTTAGAACCATTGTTTTATTTTTATAATAATGTCATAATATGAGAAAAGTGAAAAAATAATTTCCGAAAATAACCATGACCTGTTCGGTCACAACGAAGTATGAGAATTTGTTCCTCCCGTAAGGCGTTACGATTCTCATATAAATCTATAGTGAGTGACAGATCTATTTCTTTACTTCAAAAAGAGGAAATTTCATGTATCAGGAGAAAAAGATAGAAAATATGTATTTTCTTTCACAGGAGATTAGTAGACAGGAGGTAAGGCTTTGCACTGTGTGCATACCCCGATATTATTATGAATTATTCAGTACTGGTAGTTGATGATGAGGATTGTATAAGAGAACTGTGTGAAGATGTACTTCCTATGTGGGGCTACGAAGTAGACACTGCAGAAGACGGATTCCAGGGAATAGACAAAGCTAAAACAGGGAAATATCAGGTAGTATTAACTGATATAAAAATGCCTGAATGTGACGGTCTCACAGTTCTTGAAAAAGTTAAAGCCTATGACCCTCAGATAGAAATAATTGTCATGACTGCCTATGGCACAATAGAAACAGCTGTTAATGCCATGAAGAAAGGCGCCTATGACTTTATTATGAAACCCCTTTCTCTGAATCAAATGCAGGCAGTTCTGAGTAAATGTGTAGAAAAAATAGAGCTTACATCAAAAAACAAAGAACTCACAGAATTAAACAGAAGATTACGTGAATTAAACGAAATGAAAGAAAAATTCATCACTATTACAAGTCATGAACTCAGAACACCTGTATGCAGCATAACAGGATTTGTGGAACTTATAAAATACAGTCTGTCCGGTATACTTGAAGACAAGCCAGAAACACTTCTATCCGAATTGGAAACAATAGTAAAAGGCCTTGCAGATATAGTAAGTGATATGCATGATCTGGCGGCCATGGATATGGGGGGCTTTAAACTTACAAAAGAAAATTTAAATCTTGTAGATATAGCACAACACGTAAAAAATGAATTTTTTCCTATATTGAAAGACAGGCAACTTCCTATAGAAATACATTCTCCTGAAGTTTTAACACATAAATGTGATAAAAGAAGAATAAGACAGGCTCTGAGAGAACTGGTTCAAAATTCGGTAAAATTCACCCCCGATAAAGGCAAAATAGATATATTATTATCACAGGAGAACAACAGGACAATCATTTCCGTTAAAGATACCGGCATAGGTATCCCTCCTGACAGAATAGATACTATTTTCGAGAAATTCTATGAAGTTCAGGACTCTACACTCCATTCATCTTCCGACACTGCTTTTATGGGCGGAGGTCTGGGAGTAGGGCTCTCTCTGGTAAAAGAAATAGTGATCTCTCATGGAGGTACAGTATCTGTTACAAGTCAGAGTGGTAAAGGTTCTACCTTTACTATGGAATTGCCATGTGAAGAAGAAGTTTAGCTATGCTCTGTATCTAAGCACCGTAACAGGTAAAATGGTATCCAACAGTAGTCGTCAGAGCAGTCGATAAAATTATGATAACCATCAGAGGAGCCAGACAGCATAATTTAAAAGGGATAAATCTGGATATCCCCGATTACTCCCTCACGGTCATAACGGGAGTAAGCGGTTCGGGGAAATCCAGTCTTGCTTTCGATACAATATATGCAGAAGGTCAGAGAAGATATATAGAATCTTTTTCCTCCTATGCAAGACAGTTCCTTGAACAATTAGAAAAACCTGATGTAGATTCCATAGAAGGACTTTCTCCGTCCATATCTATCGATCAGAGAGGAGGAGGAGTTAACCCCAGGTCTACTGTCGGAACAGTTACGGAATGTTATGATTATTTGAGACTTCTTTTTGCAAGATGCGGTACTCCGTACTGTCCTTTCTGTAATATTATAATAGAACCTCAGTCTGTAGAAAAAATAGCAGAGTCTATAACTTCTATAAAAGAAGGGACAAAGGTACAGCTTTTAGCTCCTCTGGTAAGAGGCAGAAAAGGAGAATACAGAGAATTACTCCACGATCTTGCTTCAGAAGGTTTTTCTAAAGTAAGGATAAATGGTGAAATATATGATCTTTCAGAAGATATACACCTTGCAAGATATAAAATCCATAACATCGAAGTAGTTGTAGACAGGCTCAAAATAAAGAAAGACATGGGAGATCGTTTTATAAATTCCTTAAATCTTGCCATTGATAAAGGCAGCGGAACTATCATAGCAGATATTGAAGGAGAAAAAGAACTGCTCTTCAGTACGAAACTTGCCTGTCCGAACTGCAGTTATTCCCTTGATGAAATAGAACCGGTTATGTTTTCTTTCAACAGTCCCGCAGGCGCATGTCCTGATTGTTCCGGTCTGGGTATAAAAAAGAAAATTGATTTATCACTTCTCATACAGAATAAAGAACTGAGTATATCAGAAGGATCGATACCGGTTTTACTGATAAGAAATTCAGTATTCATGACTTTGCTTAAAAAAGTGGAAGCAATCTGTTCCATGACAGATTTCAATGTAGCTACACCGTTAGCAAACATAGATGACTCAATAATGAACATAATACTTTACGGTTCGTCTGATAAATCTATAAATATGACCTATAGATTTGGTAAAAAAAAGGGAGTAATAG
>CALARM010000281.1 GCA_937888925.1 uncultured Synergistia bacterium
AGGAGACCTTGATTTTGTGTCTATGGAGCACAAAATGCTTGATTTCTGGGAAAAAGAGAAAATTTTTGATAAACTCAGAAAGAAAAATTCCGATGAAAAGAAACGTTTTTCATTTCTTGACGGCCCGATAACTGCCAATAACCCCATGGGTGTCCATCATGCCTGGGGTAGAACTTATAAAGATATATACCAGCGATATAAAGCCATGCAGGGCTATCAGCAAAGATATCAGAATGGTTTCGACTGCCAGGGTCTGTGGGTGGAAGTAGAAGTAGAAAAAGAACTCGGCTTTAAATCCAAAAGAGATATAGAAAACTACGGACTCGGTAAATTTGTCGAGAAATGCAAGGAAAGAGTAAGAAAATACTCTCAGAAACAGACCGAACAGTCAATCAGACTCGGTTACTGGATGGACTGGAATAATTCCTATTACACCATGACCGATGAAAATAATTATACTATATGGCATTTTCTAAAGAAGTGTCATAATCACGGATGGGTTTACAGGGGAACAGACGTTATGCCCTGGTGCCCCCGGTGCGGAACTGCCCTGTCGGAACATGAAATCGTAACGGAAGGATACAAAGAACTGACCCATAAGAGCGTATTTTTGAAATTTCCCCTGCTGGAAAAAGCTCATGAATCGCTTCTCGTATGGACAACGACTCCCTGGACTTTAAGCTCAAATACCGCAGCAGCAGTCCATCCTTCCCTTGATTATGTAAAAGTAAAACAGGGTGATGAATATTTATATCTTATAGAAAGTAAAGTGGGAGAACTCGTCGGTTCTTATGAAATAGTAGAACGTTTTAAAGGTAAAGAACTGCTTGGCCTGAAATATAAAGGTCCTTTTGACGAATTACCTGCACAGAAAGGTGTTGTTCATAAGGTTATAACATGGGATGAAATAACTGAAAAAGAAGGAACCGGTATAGTTCATATTGCTCCCGGCTGCGGTAAAGAAGATTTTTCCCTGAGAAAAGAATTTTCTCTTTCTGTTATAGCACCTCTTGATGAATGCGGTCTCTTTGTTGACGGTTTTGATTTCCTTACAGGTAAAGGAGCAGCAGAAGCAGCGCCATTTGTATTTGAACATTTAAAACAGAAGGGAATTTTATATAAACTCGAAGACTATACCCATCGTTATCCTGTATGCTGGAGATGCAGTGAAGAACTTGTGTTCCGCCTTGTAGACGAATGGTTTATCCGTATGGATGAATTACGCTATAAAATAATGGATGTAACAAAAAAGATTACATGGCTTCCGGAATTCGGCCTTAACCAGGAACTGGACTGGCTGAAAAATATGCATGACTGGTGTATATCCAAAAAACGTTACTGGGGTCTTGCACTTCCTATATTTTTCTGTAATTGCGGCCACTTTCATGTTATAGGCGGTTATGACGAACTGAAAGAAAAAGCTGTGGAAGGCTGGAGTGAATTTGAAGGAAACAGCCCTCACAGACCCTGGGTAGATGCAATAAAGATAAAATGCGAAAAATGCGGCTCTCTGGCTTCCCGTATAAAAGACGTGGGAAATCCATGGCTTGATGCAGGAATAGTGCCCTATTCTACAATGCATTACGATACAGACAGAGCTTACTGGGAAAAATGGTTCCCTGCAGAGTTTATTACAGAATGTTTCCCCGGACAGTTCAGAAACTGGTTTTATTCACTTCTTGCCATGAGCACTGTTATGGAAAATCGTGAACCTTTTCAGACCATTCTCGGTCATGCCCTGGTAAAAGATGAAAAAGGCCAGGATATGCATAAGAGCCAGGGAAATGCCATATGGTTTGATGAGGCTGCAGAAATAATGGGTGCAGATGTTATGCGCTATATCTTTGCCTCTCATAATCCTTTTAACAATCTGAATTTTGGCTATGGCTTCGGAGAAGAAGTTAAAAGAAAATTGCTCACTCTCTGGAATTCATACAGTTTTTTCATTACCTATGCAGAACTGGATAATTTTAATCCTGATACAACCCCATTGCCTGTAGCAGAAAGATCTCTCCTGGACAGATGGATGATAGGAAAATTGAATTTTGTCATACAGAAGGGCAGGGAAAATCTGGATAAATATAATGTGCTCTATCTTATGAAACTTGTTGACGAACTGATTGATGACTTATCAAACTGGTATATAAGGCGTTCAAGAAAGAGATTCTGGAAGAGTGAAAATGATAAAGATAAAAGTTCTGCTTATTTTACCCTTTATGAAGTTCTCACTACAATCATAAGATTACTTGCGCCTGCCTTACCTTTCCTTACGGAATATATATATCAGAATCTTGTGAGAAAAGCCATTCCTTCTGCGCCGGAAAGTATTCATCTTACAACATACCCTGAGGCAGACGAAAAGCTTATTGATGAGAAACTTATAGAGAATATGAGAATAGTTCAGCAGGTAGTAAGTCTCGGCCGTTATGCAAGAAATCAGGCATCTCTTAAAGTAAGGCAGCCTCTGAGAGAACTCAAGGTTATCATAAAAAATGCTTCTGCTACTGAAGGACTTTCGACTCTGGTGGAGCAGATCACTGAAGAGTTAAATATAAAAGAAGTAACATGGGCATCTGACTCGGAAGGTCTTTTCTCTTATGAAGTAAAACCTGATTTCAAGGTTGTCGGGAAAAAATACAGAAAAGATGTGCCGAAGATTAAAGAAGCTCTTGAGAAAATTTCTTCTGAGGAAATTAAAGAGAAGATCATGGGACATGATACTTTTACCCTGACTCTTCCCGATGGTTCTGCTGTAAATATGGAAAAAGAAGATATAGAACTTGTAAGAAAGCCCAGGGAAAATCTCTCTATGGCAGAAGAGGGAGATGTCTGTGTCGCCATAGATACAACTCTTACGGAAGAGCTCATCAGAGAAGGGGAAGCAAGGGAATTTGTAAGGAAAATTCAGAACCTTCGAAAGGAAATGAATTTTGAAGTAGATGACAGGATAGAGATTTCCTTTAAGACCGACGAAGGACTTAAGAATACTATTAATGCTTTCTCCGATTATATCAGGACTGAAACCCTCTGTGTGGAATTGAAAGACTGCGAAGATATAAAAGAGGGAACAGAACTGGATGTAAATGAGAAGAAGATTTTTGTTGTGCTGTTAAAGAAATAGATATTTTTACTTAAAATGAGCAGTGACTATAAGACATTATCGTCACTGCTCATTTTTTATAAATTTACCATCCGTAAC
>CALARM010000282.1 GCA_937888925.1 uncultured Synergistia bacterium
TGAAGGGAGAACTCGGAAGTTATTCTTCCGGTGTAAAAGTATTCCAGGATTTCTTTATAGATTTAAATCTCCCCGTAAAACTCACAGCAGGAGATGAAGTTTCAGTTCCCGTATCTATTTACAATTATCTTCCTTCTTCACAGAAGGTTCAATTAAAACTGGAAAAGGGAGACTGGTTCGAAATAGTAAACGGTGAGGACATAATAGAAGCAAAGGTTCCGAAAGAAGACGTAAAAGGTGCTTCTTTCCGCATAAAGGTTAAACAGGTAGGTATACATAAACTTACAGTCAACGCAAAGGGAAGTTCTATGGGTGATGCCATAACCAGGGAAATTGAAGTAGAACCATATGGAAAAAAATATGTTCTCTATAAAGGCGATATGATAACAGGGAAAGGGGGAAGTACAACTCTCGCAATACCGGGGAATGCAGTATCCGGAGGAAGTAATATTCTCCTTACAGTATATCCGAGGCCTTTCTCACAGATCGTAGAAGGACTTGACAATGTATTCTCCACTCCTTCAGGATGTTTCGAACAGACTTCTTCCACTACCTATCCCAATGTACTTGCCCTTGATTATTTGAGGAAAACAAAACAGTCTTCTCCTGAAATCGAAAGAAAAGCCAATGCTTATATAAATCAGGGTTACCAGATGCTTCTCGGTTACGAAATACAGGGAGGAGGTTTTCAGGTATGGGGAGAAGCACCTGCAACAAAGGTTTTGACTGCCTATGGCATAATGGAATTTACCGATATGTCGGAAGTATATCAGGTAGATACTGCTGTTATAGAAAGAGCAAAAAAATGGCTCCTTTCCGTAAGAGAACCTGACGGGAGCTGGACTCCAGACGCACAGTTTGCCCATGCGGAACAGTGGGGAACTATTCAGTCAAACAACATTCCTTCCACTGCATATATTACATGGGCTCTCGCAGAGGCAAACTGTAAAGACGAACTGTCTGACTCCATAGCATATCTGAAAAAGAATCTCGGACAGATTGATAACCCCTATATACTTGCCCTCTGTGCCAATGCATTCCTTACGGTAAACCCTTCCGACAGTGAAGGTCTGGAATTGCTTAAAAAACTGGATGGTATGAAAAAGTCAGAGGAAGGCGTTATATACTGGGAGTCTAATTCCCTCTATTCTTCAGGGACACCGGCACAGATAGAAACAACTGCTCTTATCATATACGGCATGTTAAAAGCAGGCGCCTATCCTGAAACCACAACAAAAGGCCTGAATTTTATAGTCAAATCAAAGGATCAATACGGTCTCTGGCAGTCCACTCAGGCGACAATCTTTGCAATGAGAGCTTTAATGATGTCTCAGACAGGTGTCAAATCAGACCAGTTAAATATTACTGCCGATATACTCATTAACGGCCAGAAGGCAGATTCTTTTAAAGTAGATGATAAAAACCAGGATGTATTTCAACAGTTTGATCTGAAGAAATATGTAAAAACCGGGGACAACAAAATAGAGATCGCCATGACCGGAGAAGGAACCATCGCCTACCGTGTGGCAGGTATTTATTATCTTCCATGGGCAGGGGAAAAAGCTGCAGGGAAAGAGCTTTCCATAAATCTCGGCTATGATAAGACAGAAGTAAAAACCTCTGATTACATAACCTGTAAGGTAGATGTGAAAAACCTCAGAGACTCCTATGCACCTATGGTAATGATAGAAGCAGGTATTCCTCCGGGATTTAATGTAATGACAGAGGATCTTGAAAAAATGATAGAGAAACATACTGTATCCAAGTATGAAACATTTAAAGGTAAAGTGGTTCTTTATCTGAACGGTCTTGATAAAGGTAAATCCTTCAGCTGTTCCTACAGGCTTCTCGCGACAATCCCGCTGAAGGCGAAAACACTGCCGGGAATAACCTATCTGTATTATAACCCGGAGATAAATTCAGTATGTGCCCCAGTGACATTTGAGGTTTTATAAATAAAGAGCGAATAGTGAGTGGTGAGCAGTGAGTGGAGAAATTATCCTGTCACTCACTGCTCACTTTTTCACTTGCAGATAAAGATAATATCTGATAAAATTTAATTATGAGAATATATCTTGATAACTGCTGTTTTAACAGACCTTTTGATAATCAAATATCAATCAGAATTAAGCTGGAAACAGAAGCAAAACTTTATATTCAGGAAGAAGTTATAAATGGCTCTATTGAACTGGTATGGTCTTATATCCTTGAATATGAAAACTCTCAAAATCCTTTTGAATACAGACGGAATGCTATCAATCTATGGAAGAAAATAGCAACTATCAAAATTATAGAAGATGAAGAAATTCTTCTATTGGCTAAAGATTTAATTCTTTTCGGAATAAAAAGTAAAGATGCCCTTCATGTTGCATGTGCAATAAAATCCAATTGCAATTTTTTTCTGACAACAGATGATTTATTAATAAAAAAATTATCTGATTATAATAAAATAAAAATTATGAATCCTGTGGAATTTATTATGAATCGAGGATGATATTATGAAGACAAACAGTGAGATAAAAATAGAAGGGTATAATGCTCTTGTAAAAGCACTGGGAACTGTGCATGCAGAAAAATTTATTACTTTATTACAACAGGAACCCTTTGATTATACAATATGGCAGAGAAATTTGTGGGCCGAGAAAGGGATAGAAGAATTAAGTAAAGATGCTATGAATTATATAAATAATACCAGGCTATAGAAAAATCTGCTCATAACCGGCATTTTCCCCATATATTATTATCGAAGCACCATCAGAAGGAGAATTCTATGTCAGATATTCCCGGCTACCACAGTTTGAATAAAATATATGAAAGTAAAAGAACGTATGTATATAGAGGTTTTCGCAGTAAAGATAACCTTCCTGTCATAATCAAACTGTTAAACAGAGATTATCCTTCCCGGGAAGAACTTACGGAATACAAATTTGAATATGAACTTACTTCCGGCTTAAATTTAAATGGTGTAATAAGATCTCTGGAACTTATGCCATATAAGAACAGCCTTATAATAATCTTTGAAGATTTCGGCGGCATATCATTAAAAAAGTATCTGGAAAACAGATTCCTTAATTTAAAAGAATTTCTTGTTCTGGCATCGGACATTACCGGTATTTTATCTACCATTTACGATACAGGTATAATTCATAGAGATATAACCCCGGACAATATTGTAATTAACGCAGAGACAGGAGAGATTAAACTTATAGACTTCGGCCTCGCCAGAAAGTTTTTCGGCAGGATAAAAAGCCAGAAAATAGAAGGTAATCCTCTCTATATTTCTCCTGAACAGACAGGAAGAACCAGTCGTCCTACCGATTATCGAACAGATTATTATTCTCTCGGAGCAGTTTTTTATGAAATTTTAACGGGGAAACCTCCTTTTACCGGCAGTGATTTAATGGAATTAATACATGCCCATCTTGCACAATCTCCTGTGATGCCATGTGCACTCAACAGGGACATTCCTGAAACAGTTTCAGATATAATAATGAAACTTATGGCAAAAAATCCTGAAGACCGTTATCAGAGCCCATGGGGTCTTAAAAAAGATCTTGACCTGTGTCTCAGTCAATTAGAAAAAACCGGAAAAATCGAATCTTTTCCCATTGGAATTCAGGACATACCTTCCAGACTTTCCATACCTGAAAAATTATATGGAAGAGAAAAAGAAATTAATATGTTACTTGATAGTTTTGATGAAATATACAGAGGCGGAAGGGAAATGGTATTTATTTCCGGCCACGCCGGTACAGGTAAAACCAGTCTTGTTAAAGAAATCTATAAACCTGTCAGTGATAAAGGGGCATATATAATTTCAGGAAAATTCGAACAATTCGAAAAAACTACTCCTTATTCAGCCATAGTCCTGGCACTGCAGGAACTTATTGATAAGATACTCACAGAAAACGAGGCAGAGATTTCTCTCTGGAAGAGAAAATTCCTGTCAGTTCTCGGCTCTAACGGTCAGATTATTATTGATATTCTCCCCAGACTGGAACTTATTATCGGTCATCAACCAGCGGTAGAGGAAGTAAGTTCTCTTGAAGCTCAAAACCGTTTCAATCAGGTTTTTGAAAATTTCATCAGAATATTCTGTCATAGTTCCCATCCTCTGGTTATATTTTTAGATGATCTTCAATGGTCAGATAGTGCTTCACTGAAACTCATAGAGCTTATTATGAGAGATAAGGAAATAAAATATTTATTTCTTATATGTGCTTATCGCGATGATGAAGTCACCCCTTTTCATCGTCTGAACAGGACTGTAGATATATTGAAAAAATCCGTTAAAATCAAAGAAATTCACCTTACTTCCCTGAATATTGAAGATATTACTCAGTTAATTTCAGATACCATTTATGCCGGAAGGGATTATGTCAGAGAGCTATCGGAAATGGTAAAGAAAAATACGGAAGGAAATCCTTTCTTTATAAAACAATATTTAAAGACTCTTTATGACAAAAAACTTCTCTTATTTAATACCGATAGCAGATGCTGGCAATGGGATATTAATAGAATTAAAGAGATAGTGACCGAGAATGTAGCTGAACTGATGGCACAGAAGATCAGAAACCTTCCTTCTGAAACGAAAGAGGTTCTTCTGGCATCTGCCTGCCTTGGTAACACCTTTGATTTAATCACATTATCCATTATATATGAAAAAACACTTTCTGAAATCTCCTGTTCTCTATTGCCTGCTATTAAAGAAAGTCTTATATTACCGGTTTCTGACCTTGAATTTGAAGATAGAGAAAATATTCTGTCAAAAACATTTTATAAAAAATATAAATTTCTTCATGACCGTATTCAACAGTATGTCCATTCACTTACAGGGGAATATGAAAAAAAGAAAGTCAATCTTCTTACAGGGAGACAGCTTTTATATAATCTATCAGGGGAAGAATCTGACAGAAGGCTTTTTGAAATAGCAGATCATTTCAATACTGCAAAAGAACTTATAACAGAAGAGAAGGAAATAATTGAATTTATAAGAGTAAATCTTGAAGCAGGAAAAAAGGCAAAAAAATCCATTGCTTACAGAGAAGCATTAAATTATGTAGAACAATGTTTTGACCTTTTACCGGATAATATCTGGACAGATTATTATGAACTGGCTTTTGACCTGTATAGAGAAGGTGGAGAGATTGAATATTTTAACGGCCATTATGAAGAATCACAGAAATTAATTAAATTTGCCCTTACCGGGAGTAAAACACCTTTTGAAAAGGCAGAGTTATATTCTCTTCTTCTTGTACAGCTTACTATACTGGCAAAACACGAAGAAGCAATTGGTACAGGTATAAAAGCACTTTCTTTACTTGGCATTGACCTGCCTGAGACAGAACTGGAACAGGCTATTGATAAAGAGATAAGTATTATAAATAATAATCCTGGAGACAGGTCTATTGCTTCTCTGATTGATATGCAGATTATGACAGACGCCGGGAAAAAACAGGCAGTAAAATTACTTTCTTATATGGCCGGCCCTGCATACTATACAAATAAAAAACTGTTCTGTCTGATTGCAGGCAAAATAGTAAGTCTATCTCTTAAATACGGCAATATTTCGGAATCCTGCACAGGTTATTCCATGTATGGTATGGTACATAATTCTGTTTTCGGAAATTATAAAACCGGTTATGACTTTAACCTTCTTGCAATGAAATTATCTGAGAAATTCAGAGCCCCTGCTCAGAGATGTATAGTTTCAAATATATTCGGCAATTTCATTTTTCACTGGGTAAGACCTCTTAAAGAAAAAGACACAATTAATATTGAAGGATACAGAGCAGGTCTTGAAGGAGGAGAGATGGAGTTTGCAGGTTACTGCCTCTGTCACAGAGGAGAAGATTATTTTTATTCCGGCAATAAATGCCTTAAAGATATGCTTTCAGATATAACGGATTATATACATTTTGCAGAGAAAACTGTTAATAAAATGGCTATTGATATTCTTACATGTCTTACTATAATAATTACAAATTTAAGCGGTTTTACGAAAGATAAATTATGTTTTGATACAGAGGACATAAAGGAAGAAGAATTTCTGGATAACTGTCATAAAAATAAAAACCATCGGGTTTTATGTGAGTATTATACGCTAAAAGCACAGGTTCTTTATCTTTACGGTAAAACTTCTGATGCACTTACTTATATAATAAAAGCAAAAGAACTCTCAGAATACATATGGGGCCTTTTTATTTCTGCAGAATATAATTTTTATTATTCCCTTATTCTGTCAGATTTATATCACGAGTGTAATGAAGAAATAAGAAAAGAATATGAAGAAGAAATTAAAAGAAATCAAAAACAGATGAAAATATGGGCAGATAATTGCCCTGAAAACTTCCTTCATAAATATCTTCTGGTAGAGGCAGAAATAGCCCGCATATCAGGGCACACAGTAGAATCAATAGATTATTATAGCAGAGCAATCATTCTGGCCAGGGAGCATGAATTTATTAAAGATGAAATGGTGGCACAGGAAAGGGCCGGAAAATTCTGGGATAAGAGAGGTAATAAAGATTATGCCGGCCTTCATTTAAGAAAAGCCTTTTATGGATATTCCATCATGGGTGCTATGAGTAAAATTGAAGATATGAAAGAAAAATACGGAGAATATTTAAGTGAAAGGCCTCAGAAAAAAACTCCAGACACAGAAATGTTTTCCCCTTCATCATCTTCCTCCGAATTACTGGATTTAGGAACAGTTATAAGGGCATCTCACATAATTTCGGGAGAAATTGTTTTGGAAAACTTAATCAATAAAACCATGGTTTTATTGATAGAACATTCAGGTGCTCAAAGAGGATTTCTTATTTTAGAAAATGACGGAATA
>CALARM010000283.1 GCA_937888925.1 uncultured Synergistia bacterium
TAAAATTGATAGAGAAAAACATTTTGACTTGGAATTATAAATATTGTACAATATAATTTACAAATATAAAGGGATTGTCAGGAAATAAATGTATCATAGTTACAGTTTGTATCATAACGCGTAACGCGAGGATAATAGCCATTTTAATAATTTAACAGGGTTATTTTTTTATAGTCCCTGAAGCTTTATTTTACACCATTAAAAATGAAAATTCCTATACATTTAAATTATCTATAAATATTGTCTTAAGGAGAGATTATATGAGCCAGAATAAACTTAAAGATTATCAAAAAGAGTTATTTGAATATGATTATACCCTGAAAAAAATAGATAATATATTGATTTCTACCAGACTGCCCCAGGAAGAAAGAGAATATTATCAGTTAAGTCGTGAATCATGTCAGAAGGCCAAGAATAAAACTTCTCAGGAGATGGCTGAATATGCAAAACAAAACAGATTGTCTCTTCTTATAGCGCCTCTTTCAAAAGATGAAAAAGAAGAATTAATTCGTTCCATGGAAAGGGGAGGTGGAGAGCCCGGCGAAACCATTAGATTTGATGATGTGAGAGAAGAAAAATTTTATATAGAAGAAGAAACTTTTATACCTGAATCTACCGGTTATAAGACAAAGAAATTAAATGAATACGCAGTGAACGGATTTGCAGAGGTTGATAATAGTCATGATGACCTGGAGAATGTAGATGTAGAGAATAATAATCTGGAGATTGAAGATCTGGAGAATGTAGATGTAGAGAATAATAATCTGGAGATTGAAGATCTGGAGAATGTAGATGTAGAGAATGATAATCTAGAGATTGAAGAACAGGAGAGCAGAGATATAGAAAATCTTAAACCAGGAAAAAAAGATTTTGATTTTGACGGTGAACAAAATTTTTCAGACGAATGGGAAAATGATGGTGCTTCACTATCATGGAGTCCTGAAGTGATTAATTTTATAAGGTCTTTGAAAGAAGAACTGTCCCTGTTTTATGGGGGATAATAAAGATTATTTAAAGCAGGTGCAATTTCCGGTAAAAGTGAAACTAGCTGTCGTAAAAAAAAGCGCTATTTTCAGATATTTTAAGAATTATTATTAAAAAATTTTTGAAAGGAATTTTTATATATTTTACATGAGATGAGACATAAGAAGAATTTATATAACACTTTTTTATACTTAATTACAGGTATATTTTTTTATTGCTTTATACTGCAGCCATGTTTTTCTCAGACATCTACGAATAAATGGGCTGTTATTATTGCTATAAATAAATATAAAGATAAAAATTTACTGCCTCTTAAATATCCGGAAAGTGATGCATCGGAATTTAGAAAAATACTTATGCAATACGATGCTATCCCTGAGGATCATATAAAGACCATTACAGGTAAAGAAGCTACCAGGACAAATATCAAAAATCTTATATATGAATATCTTCCTTCAAAGGCTTCCCCGGAAGATGAAATTTTTATTTTTTTCAGCGGTTACGGTACCTTTATTAAAGATGATAACGGTGATGAAAAAAATGGCCTTGATGAATGTATAATTCCCTATGATGGTAAAATATCAAATCCCAATGGAAATTATATAAGAGATGATGATCTGTTAAACTGGCTTAAAGCTGTAAAATGCAGGAATATAGTTTTAATACTTGACTCGGAGAAATCATCCGGCATGGATGAACTGCCAGCCAGAGAAGGTATCTTATTGATAACTTCTTCAAGTTACGGTGAGTTAATGAGAGAGGAAAAAGATCTCAAAGGAGGTACTTTTATGCATTTCTTCATAGAGTCTATAAAGAAATGTGAGACTCCGGGATGTTCTGAAATTTCTCTACTCGATGTCTTTGAAAATACAAAGAAAAAGGTTATGAATTATACAAAATCACGTAAATACAAACAGACTCCTGTCGTAAAAGGTAAGATTTCAAAAAAGATTGTTTTTACACCATCGTCAGGGGAAGAAAAAATTGCCGGCAATCTCCTCTTTTCTTCCGACTATAGTGGTAATCAGAATATTTACATTTTGAATGGTAAGGGGAAAGTAAATCTGACAGAAAAAAATGGAATTAATTTATGCCCTGTCTGGTCTCATGACGGGGAAAAAATAGCATTTCTTTCTAATAGAACAGGGAATTTCGATATTTTTGTTATGAACTCTAACGGAACAAACCAGATAAATCTTTCAGATAGCCCTGAAAATAATTACTGCCCCTCATGGTCACCCGATAGTTCAAGACTCGCCTATACATCCCGTGTGGATACAGGGGAAAGTATTTTTATAATAAATGGTGACGGTACAGGTAAAATCCAGATTACAAATGGTAAAGATTGGAAAGATACAAAACCTCTATGGTCATATGACGGAAGTAAAATAGCTTTTATGTCTACCAGAAGAGGGAATAATGATATTTATACAATCAATCCTGATACTATGGAACTTGTTAAATTGACAGGCAATGGTCTGAATATTTCAGATTTTCTCTGGTCACCTGACGGCAAATATATAGCCTTTATAGCAAAAAATGATAAAAAATCTGATTTATATATAATGAACAGTAATGGAACTATGGTGACGAATCTTACGAATGATAACGGAACAGAATATGATTTTTCATGGTCTCATGACGGAAGAAAAATAGCTTTCTGTACGACTGAATATACGGAAAATACAGCCAATATATGTATCATAGATATTGATAGCGGACAAAAAACATCTATCACTTCAGACGGTATATGGAAAAGTCATCTGTCCTGGTCTGATGATTCTACAAAAATACTTTTCTGTTCAGGAACGAAGGCTCCCGGCGAAATTTATGAAATAAAATCAGATGGCACAGGACTCTCAAAGCTGGTAGGAGGGCAGGGAAATAACCAGGAACCTTCATGGAAACCAGTTAATGAAGAAAAATGAATATTTTTAGAAATCATCAAATACCTGCACGTATGGCATGTTCACAGAAATTTTCCGGGAAATCACTGAACAATAGGTCCGGTAATATCAGAAACACTGTTTTAATGTCCTTATTTATAGCTTTAATATGTGTTTTTACCATGTCCATAAGAATACCTACCTTTACAGGAGGATATATTAATCCCGGAGATATTGTAGTTATATTTGCAGGATTCCTCTTCGGTGGAACAGGAGGATTCATTGCAGGCGCTCTTGGCTCTGTTATGGCAGATTTTCTCGGAGGTTATTTTATATTTATCCCCATTACTTTTATTGCCAAAGGAGGGGAAGGTTTTCTTGCAGGCTATATAGGAAAAAATTTAAATAAAGACTCTAGATTTATCTGGATAATAACAGGTGGAATTTTAGCTGCCCTCTGGATGGTAGCCATTTATTTTATCGGAGAGACTCTCTATCCTGCGATGGGCCTTGCGAAAGCTTTTTCCGCACTTATACCAAATCTGTTTCAGGCCTGTGTCGGATTTGCAGGTTCTATCATGTTATATAATCTTACAGGAAGATTTTTGAGAAAAAAGATATGAAAGTCACATTGATAAAAATCCTGGGAAAAATATTTATAAAATCCGATTATAACGGAGAATTTATCTCTGAGCTCAAACATGTGATACCTGCAAAAAACAGACGATGGAACAGCGCTTTCCCTATAGGTTTTTACTACAGACTCATGACATCTATTCCAGTAGAGAAACTTTCCGATGAGGCTTATATTCTGAATAATATAAAAACTCTCTGTGACAGCGGCCTGTTGAAAAAGACCTGGGAAATAGACGAATACTATTTTGAAACGGTAAGGGATCTGTGTCTGAAACATTTCCTGGAAGTCTATCTTCAGGAAGATGAGAATATTACAAGGATTATTGCGTCTGAAACATTGCCCTATGACATAGTGAATAATTCTCAGGAAAAACTCATCGAAGAAGCGGAACAATACAGACCGGGAGAAATCGTTCGTTTCCGGTGGGATTATGATACTGTAAGTTCACCTGACAGCAGAAAAGACGAATCAAATTTTCAGTTTTATTTTTTAGAAGAAGACAGATGGGTTTTTGCTACGAATTTTTCCCGGGGCCCCAGGGAAGAGATAGCTCCAAATATATCTTCGACTACAGCCAGATTCGAAGTGAAATATCTGGATAAGATCTATATGTATAACTGGGAAGGCTCTTTTTACTGTCCTAGAAACAGTATCTTTAAATTTAAAGGCTCTTTTTATCTTGTCCTTGATGAAAATGAAGTAAAAAATCTGGGCGATGATATTGAAGGATGGTCAAAAGCCAGGCAGATTGCAGAATATCAGAAGATTCTTCTCAGGCTTGACGAGATAAACAGAGACAGAAACACTATGGAAGGTCTGCTCAGGGCAAAACCTTTTGAAATAGTCGATATAGAAACTACTGCAAAACCTTTTGCCCCCGATAAATCTTTCGAGATTATTGAATAGAATTTCTACGCTTCATTTATTGACTTCAAAAGATCATGTCCCATTTTATGGTCAGGTTCAATCTCAAGTCCTTTCCGGCATAATTCCAGAGCTTTTTCTTTATTGCCACACGTAAAATAATAAAGGGCAAGGCCGAGATAGGACAGGGCCACGTCCGGCTCAAGCTCTGTGGCTTTAGTAAAAGCCTTCAGGGCTTCGTCAAATAGATTGAGACTGAGATATACAAAACCTGTATGCTGGTATACGTAGGGATATTTATCTTCTCCGCCAAGGGCAATACATTTCTCCAGTTTTTCTTTTGCTTCTTCGAACATGTTCATCGATCTGTATACAAATCCCAGGTCATAGAGAACATTTATATCTTCCGGACCGAGTTTTTCCGCTTCGAGAAAAGCTGATAATCCCTCTTCAAATCTGAATTGATTTATATATTCTCCACCGAGGGTAACAAGGGCTTTTACTTTTTCTTCGTCATTTTTTGCCTTTACCACTTCATATTTATATCTCATTTCGAGATATTCTGGAAGATGTTTTATCTTTTTGTATCTCGTTTCTGCTGTGACTTCAATTGTTTCATTCTGATATATACAGGAAGGATGAAGGGGTTGTTCATTGTCAAAATGAAATATACCATAAGTTCGGCAGAAAAAAGGCCTTCCTTTATAAACGGTGCATCCTTTATTCCAGTAAGGACAGTAGTCTCTGTCTTTATTTTCTATAAAACTTTTAAATGTTTCTATACCGGGACTGATATTATGTTCCTTTATAAAATAGTCGAGATAATCAAGGTCCAGAAGAGAAAGAGGAGGGTATGAAAATTTTTTGGAACAGCATAATTCACATGTCCCGCATCCCGGCTCACTGTCTGTCATATATTCCCTGTCAAAATCATCATATATTTCTCTCAGTCTCGTGAAAAATTCATTCATATATGGCCTTCTTTCTGTTATGTATCGTGACGCGTGACGGGTGACGCGTAACGCGAGAAGTTATAATATTTTTTACTTATTAGACTTTACCGGATAGAATCCTTCATGATATTTCTTGCTATAGGGATGATATTTATTGTAAAATATTTCATGAAAGGAGAAGATTATGGCAAATTTATCTAACATATTTTCAACTTATTTAAAATCAGATACGATAACTGTTAAAAAGGAAGCTCAAAAACTGGAAGAAGAGGGAAGATATATAGAAGCTATAGACAAATATATAGAAGCATTGAACGTATATCCTGACGATAAAATTATCTATGTAAATCTCGGATTGTTATATGAAAAACTGGATAAAATAAATGAAGCTCTGGAAATGTACAAATCGGTTCTTTTAATTTATCCAAATTATATTACGCCTCTGGAAGAGATAAAGAGAGCGGTTAAGAGTAACATAGAAATCGCAGTCGATTTCCTTGAAGAACTTCTCATGAAAGTTACATCTGTTAAACAGAAAAAACTTCTTCTTTCTTTACTCGGAGATATTTATGAGAAGCATGGGAATTATTCTGTTGCCATAGAAAAATGGGAATCTTTTCTGGAGTTTAATCCGAGAGATATAGAGTGTCTTCATAAACTGGCAGAACTTTATCGGATATGTGATTATCATATGGAAAAACAGAAAAAGGTTCTTGAAAAATTATTTAAGCTTCATAAAGAAGATAAAAAAGTACCCCTGGAACTGTTCGGTATCTATAAAAAAACGGAAATAAAACCTTCAAAAGAACTGCTTGACAGGCTTGCTGTTATTTATGAAGAAAAAAAGGATTGGACAAATCTTGTAGAGGTCCTTGAAAAACTTCTTACCGATTGTTATTTGACCAGACAGGAAAAGATGAATATTTTAAAACAGCAGGGCTGTATTTATATGGATCATCTTCAGGAAAAAGACCGGGCGATAAAAAAAT
>CALARM010000284.1 GCA_937888925.1 uncultured Synergistia bacterium
AAAAGAAGAAGCTGAGCAGAATGTATAAAATTCAGGAGGAACTCCGTAAATATGACGAAATTCTAAAACACTATGCAGATATGCAGATTGAAATAGACCTTGATGACGGTGTGGCGGTAAATTACGGGAAGTTCGGGAAGTTATTGATGGGTATTGGGTGATGGGTGCTGGGTAATGGGTAAAACCCAAAACCTATAACCCAAAACCTATAACCCAAAACCTATAACCCAAAACCTATAACCCAACACCCAACACCCAACACCCAACACCCATCCAAAAACTAAAAGAATAGAGAGACTTAAACAATGCACCAGCTTAAAATAAAAGAACTTTTACAAAATCTCTTCAGCAGCCCGAAAAGCTCTGAAAAAAAAAGACATATAGTTTTCTGGTACGATGAAGAAAAAACTTATGAGGAATCTATAAAAGAACTGGTTCCTGACAGTGTCAAAATTCACATAGTTACAGAAAAGAATAATTTTATTACAAAAAAATTGCTCGAATATGATGATAAAGATAATGATTATTTAATCTATGCCCCTCTGAAAAAACCGGAAAATAAAGACAACTGGCTTTTAGATATTTTACTTTACTCCAGGGAATTTTCTCCTGATGAAATTTCCATAATATCCGGCGATATCGGCATAACAGATAATTCACTCAAAGTCCTTATAAAAAAATACTATGCCTTCTTTAAAAATAAAGAACGATACGAAAAATTAAAAAAGACTGTGTCAACCTGGTCAGAAGAGACCATGGAAACCGGCATAATAAGTGTTATCTGTAAAGAAAAATATCCTTATTTTGAAGATTCATTGAGGAAGATTTTTATAGAAGGAATTGACGGGGAAAATAAATTTATCCAGGAAATGAAAAAATACTCAATAGATGACAGATTATGGTACTATGCGGAAAAATATTATGGCTATAACGGCGGGCCTGATATAAAAAACTTTTTAAAATCAATACTTCTTACAGCATTTTCAGATCAGATAAAAGGGGAACTGCCTGTTATATGGAAGCAGAATATACTGAAAAATAAGAGTAATTCTTTAATATTCGCCACCCACTGGATGAATGATAAAACACAGTTTGAAGAATTCAATAAGGTATCTGAAAAATTATCGGAAGAGCTTAAGCTCAAAGAGCATATTAAAGACCTGGATACAGATATAGATAAATATTTAGAATGTGATATATTCCCTGTTTTTGATGAATTCATAATCAGTTATATTATTGAAAATCTCAGCGGCAGGTCTCCGGAATATGAAAGATTTAAAGATATTATAAACAGAAGAAAAACAAAGCACTGGTATGATAAAGTCAAACATATCTACACTGCTCTTGAAGAAGCGATAAATCTGTTTATCCTTGTGAAGAAATACAGGAAGAGCTTTGATGTACCCGATGATTTAATAAATGCCTATGTAAAAGAGTATTATAAGGTAGATCAGGCCTACAGAAGATTTTATACAGCCTATGATCAAAGAGAAGAGAATATTCTAAAAAAACTGCAGGAATATGTGGAAAATATTTATAAAAACGAATATTTGAAAGAACTATGTCAGAACTGGTCGAAACTGGTTGAGAAAGACCTGTGCCATAGCTGGATTATTTCAGATATAAACCATCAAAAAAATTTCTACAGGGATAATATAAGACAGATTATCAGCAAAGACGAGAGAAGTAAAATTTTCGTGATTATTTCTGATGGACTGAGATATGAAGTGGCAGAGGAATTAACTGTAAGACTTAATAAAGAAGAAAAAATAAAAGGCGATGCCACACTGGAATTCATGTCAGGTGTTGTGCCTTCCTGTACCAAACTCGGTATGGCAGCTCTTTTACCATATGAAAAAATAGAAATCACACGGAAAGGTGAAGTAAAAATAGACGGAGAAGAACTATCAGGTTCTCCTCAGAGAGAAAAAATACTGAAAAAAGCCTTTGAAGCCTCTAAAGTTGTTGCATATTCGGATTTAAAAGACTGGGGCACTGCCGAGCTGAGGAAAGAACTGGGTTCAGTAAGAGTAGTCTATATCTACCATAATACCATTGATGCTCTCGGAGATAAAAGTGTAATAGAGAATCAGGTATTTAATGCCGCTCTGGATGCCATTAATGATATTACTGATTGTGTAAAAAAACTGGTTAATTATATATCTGCAACAAATATTTTAATTACAGCAGATCATGGCTTCCTGTATACAAGAGATCCTGTTATGGAGTGTAATAAAGTGGATATAAAAACAACCGGCACAGTAGACGAAAAGAAACGTTATCTTCTTGCGGAAGGCGATGTGTCAGAACAGGGCACTATTACTGTTGATATGAATTATATTTCAGACGGTAATTATAAAGTTATTGTACCCAGAGGGCCCCATATATTTAAAACCCAGGGCGCAGGTTTGAATTATGTTCACGGAGGGGCCAGTTTACAGGAAATAGTTATCCCTCTCATAAAATTCAAATATAAAAAAGAGTATAAAAAAGAAAAAGTGGTAGTTAAATTGACAAATACAACCAGAAAGATAACAAATAATAAATATACTCTGAATTTTTTCCAGACTGAGAAGATTACTGAAGATATATTACCTGTAACTTTAAAGTTATCCCTGTGGGATATGGAAGAAAACAAACAGATTTCCGATGAAAAGGTAATCATTGCAGACAGTGCCAGCGAAAATGCCTCTGAGAGGGAATTAAAGGTAATACTGACACTTAAAGATATGCAGTATGATAAAAATAAGGACTATTATCTGAAGGTAGAAGATGAAGGGAATTCAGATATGATTCCCTTCAGGATTAATCTTGCTTTTACTAATTTGTTTGGGTGATGGGTGTTGGGTGTTAGGTGTTGGGTGTTGGGTTAAAAGAGAAAGGAACCTGTATGATAAAGAGTTTTCGAGATTTAGAAGTCTGGCAATATGGTATTCGGTTAGTAAAGAAAATATATCTTGTTACAGCTAAATTTCCTAAAGAAGAAACTTATGGATTAACGTCCCAGATGCGCAGGTCAGCGGTATCTATACCATCGAACATTGCAGAAGGTAAAGGGAGACAAACAAGGAATGAATATATTCGTTTCTTATATATAGCTTCAGGTTCTATTGCCGAATTAGAGACACAAATAGTTATTGCTAAAGAACTATCGTATATAGATATCAAAATGGAAGAGGAACTTATAAAAGAATATTTAAACCCTGTAATAAAAATGATAAAAAAACTTATAAATAGTTTACAAAATAACCCGGAACCTACAACCCACAACCCAACACGCAACACCTACAACCCAAAACCCAAAACCCAACGCCCAACGCCCAAAACCCAAAACTAAAGGAGTAAACCTTATGGATATAGATACACTCTTAAACAAACATTATGCCGGAAGAGTTGTAAGAAAAGATCTGACGAAAAAAGTGAAAGAAGGCTATAATGTCCCTGTTTATGTACTGGAATATTTACTTGGTATGTACTGTGCCAGCGATGATGAAGAAGCTATCAGGGAAGGGCTTGAACAGGTTAAAGGCATTCTTGCCAATAATTATGTGCGCCCTGATGAGTCGGAAAAAATAAAGTCTAAAATAAAAGAACTCGGCAGCTATACTATCATAGATAAAGTGACAGTGAAATTAAACGAGAACAGAGACAGATATGAAGCTGAATTTTCCAACCTGGGTATTAAAGGCATTGAAATGGAAGGAAATTACATAAAAAAATTCGACAAACTCCTGGCCGGCGGTATCTGGTGTATTTTGAACATGGGTTATTTTTATGATGAACTGAAAAACAGCGGTTCTCCTTTTACTATAAATGATTTAAAACCAATACAGATGCCAAATATGGATATGAATGAAATTTTTGAGGGGCGGAAGCATTTCACAAAAGATGAATGGATTGATGTTCTCTTACGTTCTTCCGGACTTGAACCGGAACATTTTACACAGAAGGTAAAATGGCATTTTCTTACAAGACTGATACCTCTGGTGGAAAATAATTACAATATGTGTGAGCTTGGACCAAGGGGAACAGGGAAATCTCATATATATAAAGAGATATCACCTTACAGCGTTCTGGTTTCCGGCGGCCAGACAACAGTGGCAAACCTCTTTTATAATATGTCCCGTAATGTTATAGGCCTGGTAGGGTTATGGGATGTTGTAGCTTTTGATGAAGTTGCAGGCATAAAGTTTAAAGATAAAGACGGAATACAGATAATGAAAGACTTCATGGCTTCAGGATCTTTTGTAAGAGGGAGAGATCAAAAGAATGCCAATGCCTCCATGGTATTTATAGGAAACATCAATCAGAGTGTGGATTTTCTTATAAAAACTTCTCATCTATTTATACCTTTCCCGGAGGAAATGAACAGTGATACGGCATTTTTTGACAGAATGCATTATTATCTCCCGGGATGGGAAATACCTAAAATGAGACCTGAATATTTTACGGATAGATTTGGCTTTATAGTGGATTATCTGGCAGAATATTTAAGGGAAATGAGAAAGACATCTTTTACTGATGTGCTGGATAGATATTTTAGAATAGGAAATAATCTGAATCAAAGAGATGTAATAGCAATAAGAAAAACTGTTTCCGGTCTTGTAAAACTCCTTTATCCGGATGGTAATTTCTCCCGTGAAGATATAAAGGAAATTCTGGAATACGCCCTCACAGGGAGAAGGAGAGTAAAGGAACAGCTAAAGAAAATCGGCGGTATGGAATTTTATGATGTCCATTTTTCATATATAGATAATGAAACTATGGAAGAACATTTTGTATCGGTCCCGGAACAGGGTACAGGGAAATTAATTCCTGAAGGGCCGGGTAAACCGGGGCATGTCTATACTGTAGCAAGGGGCGACACTATGATTGGAGTATATAAAATTGAGTTACAGATAGTTTCCGGAACAGGCAAACTTCAGAGGAGCGGCTTCGGGGCAAACAGCAGCGCAAAAGAAAGTGTTAATGTAGCTTTTAATTATTTTAAAGCTACTTCGAAACAGATCAGCAGTTCTATAAATACTAAAATAAAGGATTATCATTTACATGTCCAGGATCTTCAGGGCGTGGGGCTTCCTGAAGATTTGACCTTACTTGCTTTTGTTTCACTGTGTTCCGGCGCAATGGACAGAGCAGTTCAGGAACAAATGGTTATACTCGGCGGAATGAGTATAGGAGGAACAATAACTAAAGTGCCTGAACTTGCTAACAGTCTTCAGGTCTGTTTTGATGCCGGCGCAAAAAAGGTTTTACTCCCTCTCTCTTCTGCCGTAGATATTGCTACAGTACCGCCTGAGCTTTTTGCAAAGTTTCAGACGAGTTTTTATAATGATCCTGTAGATGCGGCTTATAAGGCTCTGGGTGTTGGGTGATGGGTGTTGGGTGTTGGGTG
>CALARM010000285.1 GCA_937888925.1 uncultured Synergistia bacterium
CAAGAATATAATAATATGGAATTTTACTTCTGGAAGGAATTTTCTCCTCCACCGTCAAGACAGATCAAAGAAGGAAACACTCATGTAGACCTTACTATAGAAACTCCTAAAAAAATAATATTTATAGAAGCAAAATATAAAAGTGAAATAAGCCTTAAGACTACCTATGATTCTGAAAGAGACCAGATCATAAGAAACCTGGATGTAGGAAGCTGGGCAGCAAGAGAAAGAGAAAAAGAATTTTATTTTATCTTACTTTTAACAAAATCCGGTTCCACTTCTATAGATAAATTTAATTTCTATAAGAATAACCCTGAAAGAATAAAAGAAAAAATTGGCAGTTACAGAGATGACCTGAAAAATTATTCTGTTCTTACAGAAAATATGTATATCATTTACTGGGAAGATATTTATAAACTGCTTCATAATAAAGAATTTTTAGAAAAAGCAAATCTGGATTTGATGGAATTACAGGAATATCTCAAAGATAAAATTAATATCTAATTATAACTATAAAATTCAACTAAATCTCCTTAAAATTTAAGGAGATTTTTTATTTTTAAAAATACAAGACAGATTTCTTAAAAATCAATCGTTTTATATATAGAAGGAGGATATGATAATAAGAGCAGGTAATAAGAATAAGAAACTGTCAGTTTTATAAAGTCTTTCTACAAAAGAATTTAAAAGGAGGAAATCAAACTATGGTATTTATAGAAGATTATATTGAAGACTGGTCTCAGGAGATTGGCAGGGATCAGGTAATTCTCTGTTATATCCCATCAATAAGCAGGGATTCTTTTCTTCATGTGGCTTTCTGGAAAGGTTCTTTTGATGTAAGAAATTATTTAAAAAGTGGTTCGGCTAAATTAAGAGACAGATACAGACTAAAATTAAGTGACTTAATTTCCGGTGCAAGTCCATATATTTTACGTGTAAAAGGTAGAGTCAGTGTTAATGAAGTAAAGATCTGGAAAGATGAAGTCATGGAAGCAAACAATTTATATCTTAAGACAGCCAAACAATCTATGGGAAATAAAGGAGGAAATTTAAATACTTCAGATAATAAAATAGTGAGAGCCTTCAGAAAAAATGTAATTCCACATTGGTATTCCTATGGGATCACAGAAAAGAGAGCGGCAAGATTAGAGAATAATCTAAATTTAATGAATGATCTATACTCATATGGTAATATGAAAGAAGATTCATCTGTTATATTCTATTTTATCTTAATGGATTTAACCAGACAGATAAAAATGAACCTTCATCAGAGAAATTCCAGCGGTAATCTCCGTGATTTCAAAGATATATTCAAAACTGTTAATAACAATAATTCTTATGGTGATACCTTGCTTACTCAACTTGCGCCTTTTAAAGATATAGATCCTTATAAATACTTCATTACCTTTGAACTTCAGTTAAATAACAATTACGCTATAGGCAACCCTGCTGTTAAGACCAATCAGGCAGATATAGTTATTACAGATGTAGAAAATAAGAAGTTATATGTAATTGAGGCAAAATTATCTACAGAATTAAATGACTATCAATTAGAAAATGCTCTGACAGCTATTGAAGATTTGACTGTAAAAAATAGAAGTAGTGTATTTCATGGTTTTAATGGAAAGCTGATTGTTCTGGATGTATATCGAGATAAGACATTCGGTAATATAGACGTTATAACCTGGGAAGATATAATAGATATAATAAAAAAATCAGAAGATAAAATAATAAAGACTTTCGATATTCAATAATTCCATAATATTCTATAGTTTATAAAGCTCTTGAGTCTAACTCAGGAGCTTTATTTTTATAAAAATTATTTATTTTTCCTTAGAGGTTTTTTACATATAAATATTTAATAATTATTAATATATATTCTTCAGGTTGGGAGCTCAATATGTCTGATTATAAAGATTTTATTCTAAGTATTTCCTCAAAAAACAATAAATATCTCTTTGAAGAGATAGATTTTTCTTATACTGGTAATACTTCAGACAAAAATATAAAACTTTCTGAAGAAGGAAGTTATGATAAAAAGACTTTAGAAAATAATTTCTATGAACTTTTAAAAGAGGAAAGTCATTTCACAATTAATCACAGAACTATTGCTAAATTAAGAAGCGAAGAGTTATCTGAAGATAAAATAAAACTCTTAAAAGAAATGCATTATAAAGACGAAGAAACACTAAAGTATTATCTAAAGAGATTAAACTTTCAAGATAATGAGATTGATATAGTTACAAAATTTTCCAGGATTATAATTACTGATGCTGGCGGTTTACCGGATCATAAAGCCTTAACAAAAGCTGGTAAATTTCTCTGGAGTAAATTTATCCCGGAAAAAATACAAAAGAAAATTCTGCAAAAAATTCAGGAAACCAAAGCAACTGGAAAAAATTTAAGATTAAGACTTCTCATAGAACCTTCTGAAATTCCTACTCTTCAACAATATCCCTGGGAAGCCCTTTATGTTGAAGACTTTAAGTCTTGTGGCTTACAGAGTCCTTTTTTAATTTTAGATGATTTTGTCTCAATTGTTCATACTAATAAAATACCTAAAATAACTCTGGCCCTTGTTAAGACCTTAAAGGTGCTTCTAATAGGATCTTATTATGGAAATAAAGATTATAATCTTGACATGTTACTAAAGGAAGACATAGCTTCATCCCTTAAAAATACTGAAGAGATTTTAAAAAATACTTTTAGAGTTGAAAAATTAAATATAGAAGAAGTTACAAAAGAAAATGTCAAACATAAATTACAAGAAGGCTGGCATGTTATCCATTTTCTCGGTCATGGGTATTATCTTGGAGGAGATCCCTCAAACCACTCCGGAATTATACTGAAAAATGAAGTGACTTTAACTGCAAAAGAATTCAGTGAATTTATGCAGAATACAATAACTCGTGTAGTATTTCTGGCTTCCTGTAATACTGCTCTGGGTTTTGGTTATGGACTAAATAAGTGTGGAATCCCTGCTGTTATTGCAATGCGCTATAATGTTAATAAAGATATTATTATAGAAGCGTCCAGCGTATTCTATAAATCTATCAGTGAAAAAGATTCGATAGATAAAGCAATAATAAAAATGCGAAAAATAATAAAACAGCAAAATATAGCAGAAGCATTTACTCCTGTTCTTTTCCTTTCTTCTCAGGATGGCAGGCTTTTTACAAGTGATGAAAAAGTTGCAATAGGAAATTATCTGTATTATCTACAACGTTCTTATTCTTACACTCCTATAAGTTTTGGGAAAGCATATTCTATGGATGACTTTGTAGAAACGCCTTTAGGTATTGAAAAAAGAAAAGAAACAGAAAGAGAAGATAGAAAAATAGAAAAAGAAAGTAAAAATAAAAATTTACGGTGTTATCGTAATAGCCTTGAAGGAAAAGATAGTAAATTAGACAGGATAGATGTTTTTGATGTTGTCAAAACACAAAAACATATTGTCATCAAAGGAGGTCCGGGAGCAGGGAAAAGCACTCTGTTACAATATATTGCTTACAAAAATGCGAAAAAGTTGACTGATAATAAACTGGAAGAAATTGAATTTCTTCCTCTTTATCTAAGATCAAATGATTGGTCTACAGAAAAAGGAAAATTTATTGAATGTTTTGAAAAGTCTTGTAAAGATGCCGGCCTGGATAAAAAGTTTTTTGAGACAGTAGAGCAATATATAAAACAGGGTAAATGTCTTATTCTTTTGGATGGTTTGAATGAAGTTACAAAAGATAAGTCAGATTTTATTAACAATAGACTTAATCAATTTGTAAATGGAGAGGGAAAATATTGTAATTTTATTCTAACCACCCGTTCAATTGGGTATGAAGAAAAATTGGTTGGATGGGAAGAATATGAATTAATGCAATTTGATGATCATCATAATAGTGAAAAATTTAAAGATAGAGAAAAATTTATAAATGTGTATTTTGGTAAAGATAAAGAAAAAGCCAATTCTTTTGTGAAGGCACTTAAGGATAACAAACAAATGAGAGGTATTTCTTGCAATCCTCTTCTTCTGAAATTAATGTGTTTTGTCTATGAAAAGAACAATTTAATCCTGCCTACCAGAAGAGTGGATTTGTATGATAAAGTTATTTCTTTAATGCTAAAAGAATATTTTAAATTACGTGGTAACCCAGAACAAAAAATAGAATCTACTATTCGAACATATAGGAAAATTTTGGAAGAGTTATCTTTAGTCTTTTTTAAAAAAGGGCAGAAAGCTTTTACTTTTAACGAAATTTATGAAATATTAAAAGATAATGATAATCTATCAGTAATAGAAAATATGCCTTATGAAAGTGGTTTGTTGCAAAAGCTGAACAATGACAAATATGCATTTCTTCATCCGACCTTTCAGGAATATTTTACAGCATGTGCTTTGAAAAATCAGGAAAATTACATTCAGATAGTTGACAAAAACCTGCCAGAATACCGGAGATGGAAAAAAGTAATTCTCTTTTTAGCGGATTTATTAAATGAAAAAGCAGATGAGCTGGTTAATCTGCTTTTAAATTATTATCAGAAACAATCTTTTAAATGTAAAGAAAAAGTAACAAAAGACAAATGGTTTGATTTACTTATATTAGCTTTATATTGTTGTTGTGAAAAAGAGACTGGTTGCGAGAATAAATTTATGAAACTTTTAGAAGATATTATTAATAACAGTTATAGTGTCTTTCGTAGTGAAGCTGTTAGATATTTAGGATGTTTTAATTCTGAACAGACGCTTGAAATGTTCATAAAATTGTTGAAGGATAGAGATAGAGAAGTCCGCTGTGAAGCTGCTGAATGTTTAAGTAATATAGCATCAGAAAAAGCTATAGATGCTCTTGTTAATGCTCTCGACGAAAATGATGTATACTTATGGGAAAAAATTGCCAGTATTTTATGTGAGTTAGCTCCTGAAAAAGCTCTGGAGCCAATTCTAAAATGTATAGAATACCAGAGTCATAAAGATTATCCAGGTGATGGTCTGGAAATAACTGAAGGGTTAATGTCAATAGCTGAAACAAATACAGGATCCGATCTTATTATAAAAACCTTCTATAATAGAAATACATCTGTTCGAGAGAAAATAGTTGAAGCTATAGATTACATGACAGGAAAAAATGAAAAAATTACAAAACTTATCTTAACAGCCCTTCACGATACAGATGCTGATGTTAGATTTTGGGCGGCAAGAGCATTAAATGAATATTTGAGAAAAAACTATTCAGGTAACATTCCCCAATATTTTATAGAACATTTTATAAAAGCTTCTGAAGATGAAGAGATAGAAATTCGTGGTTATATTATTCCTCTCCTGTACAATATAGACCACAAAAAAGGTCTGGAAGCTCTTATTAAAGCCATAAAGTATGAAGCAGATATGAATATTAAATTTGTTACTGCAGATACCTGTAAAAGAGGAATAAAAACGAAACTATTAGACAGTTTTACAGGTAAAGAAATAATAAACAATCTAAATACTACAGAAGATTTCCTTATCAACCTTTTCGATGATAAGAACTGGCTTATTCGTATATATAGTATTGAATTATCCAGTGTTTATACAAAAGGTTCTGAAAAAGTAAAAGAAAAAATTATTAATGCATTACTTGACGACAGTCATTGGAGTGTTAGAGAAAGTGCTGCTTATACTCTGGCAAGCATTACACCAAAAGAATCTATAGAATCATTACTACATGCTATGAATGATGAAGATTTTCAAGTAAGAAGTTCTCTGGCATATATACTTGGAAGGCTATGTTATAAAAAAAGGGGTATAAGAAGTTTGTCACAATTATCATTATTACGAGGCTCCAAGTTCACTATTAAGCCTATTGAAGCATTAGAAAATAAAACATATGAAAACGTTACAGAAAACCTAATTAATTTATTAAAGGATGAACACTGGCAGGTCAGGAAAGAAGCTGTATATGCATTAAAAAATATAGGTAATAACAAAGCTTTAAAACCACTTATAGAATTGCTTAACGATAAAGAGGTACAATTACGTATCAGTGCTATAGATGCGATTAAAGAATTAGGTAATAACAAAGCTTTAAAGCCACTTATAGAATTGCTTAACGATAAAGAGGTAAACGTACGTATCAGTGCTATAGATGCGATTAAAGAATTAGGTAATGAAATAGACCCTTTTATAAAAACACTGAATGATGAAGAGCTTGAAGTAAAAATAAATGCTATAAAAGCTTTAGGAGAAACATATAATGAGAAAGCTGTAGAACCTCTTATTAAAATCTTAAATGATAAAAATCAGGAAATCTCTAAAGTAGCAATAGAAGCTCTTGGAAAAATTAATAAATCTGAAGGAATATTAACTCTATTGCTTGATAGAGCAAAAAATATGCCTGGCCTCATTGAAACCACACTTGGTACATTAAGAAACTTTGAACCACAATTATTAGAAAAATATCTTGATCAAATTTTACCTTTTTTAAAAAGCCCTGATAATGAAATTCGTAATATAACCATAAGTTTGTTAGGTGAAATAGGGAGTTATAAAATTATAGAACCACTTATAGATATGCTGGACGATCCTGATAATGATGTTCGTGAAAACACCAGAGAAGTTTTAAGTAAGATATTTACAGGAAAGTCTTTATTTGAAAGAAAATATGAGTGTTAATCTTGATAGAATTCATTAGTTAAATATTCCTCCGTATCAGAGCTTATTATACTTTTCATTACCGGTCCATGGATTTTCATCATATGAATCGGTTCAAATTTTCTTTTATAAAATAATAATCCGGAAAATATTTTTGGCTCTGCAGAATGCTCAATTGAAATCTTGACAAAAAGTTCTTTAGTGAAGATATATTTGTTATAAATCGACAAACCTAACATTAAAGGGAAATAACCTGCCTTTGCATAATCAGATGAAGCCAGACCTATTTCTATAAAAAAATCTGCATGTTCTCTAAATGATAGAAGTGAAAGAGGATTATAAAACTCCAGATCATTGCAACATAATTCCTTTCTATCAGAAAGAAAATTGCCACTTACTTTAAGAATAGCAATATCGGAAAGATTCCTGTTAAGATACTTCAATATTTCTTTAAAATCTATAGATGAAACTGTTACTATATTCATTTTCTTACCTTCCTTAATATAAAAAATAAACTCCTTATATAATTAAACAGTTTATTTTTTTTAAATCTGTCTTAATTTTTTATGACAGAATATAGATTTTTTTTTAGTTATATATATTAGGAAAAATTACTGAATGAAGGAGGAAAATAATATGTGGTTTACAGCTTTAATCGCCGCAGGAGCTGTTCTGGTCATTGGAACTGGTATATATTTATGCAGTTCCCCAGAAACTTCTACAGAAGAAACTAAATCTACAGACAACGATTATAAATCAGCTAATCCTAATGACATTATAAATTCTCAGGACAAGATAGAACAAAATTCTGAGAAGGTAGAGGATTCTCAGGACAAGATAGAACAAAATTCCGTTATGAAAGAAAATCCTCAGGAATACATACAGGATTTTTTTCACGTAGACCCCATTTCATCTGATAATAACCTTACTTCCCAGCAAGAAGTATTGGAGAATATTTCAGAAGAAGTAAATACAATACCTGAACAAGAAACACCATCTCAGGAAAATGAACTTGAGAATATTAATGAGAACTCGCAGTATTTTGTTGAAGAAGACCAGGAACTAAATGACATAAAAATTGACTATATAAATTTACCTTTTGCTATATTACCGCCGGGAACACTTGAAAGAGACATCTATTTATGGCTTGAAAAAAATTACAAAAATAAATATGAATATGATAAACAGCTCGAAATAATGAATTTCCTGAGAAATTTTAATCCAGTAATCATAGCCAGAGGCCAGTGTTTTGAACAGAAAGATAATGAATATATAATCATGATTTTCGAAAAATCAAATAATAAAAAAATTGCAGTTGCCGAATCAGGAGAATACGGAAATGCCACATATTATTACGAAACATATTCTGACAATAACTCGGAATGGGTTCAGGTATTCAGTATGGACAAACAAAATGCCAGAAGAAAAGCCAGACGTATTTATCATGATTACACCAATCATTTATACTCATGGAAATATCAAATTAAATCTCTTCTGAAAAATTATTTTTAATATTTTCTATACAGTATTTCAAAATTCCATCTCTCCTATATTTCCTGCTCCATCTCCCAGAGAATCTCCTTCATGGCCATCAATGACCATTTATTCTCCGGCTCAATCTCAAGGATCTTATCATAACACTCAAGAGCCTTTTCATAATCCTTTAATTCATAATATACACGACCCTTCCCATCAAGACACCAGATATTATGACATGGATATATCTCTGATAATTCATTATAATATTTAAGCGCCTCATCATACTTCTTCCATTCCATAAAAACCTCAGCCTTCATCACCCATATACAAAGGTATTCCGGCTCTATCCCTGTAATTTCATCATAGCACTTAAGGGCTTCCTCATATCTTTCCAGTTCCACTAAAACCTCTATTTTTCTATGCAGGGCTGTTGTATTCTGAGGATCTCCTTCCAGCACTTTATCAAAACACTCTATTCCTTCATCATATCTGCCAAGCTTACACAAAGCATTACCTTTATAAATAATTACAACAAAGTCTTTCGGTTCAATCTCAAGAGCCTTATCATAATAAAAAAGAGAATCTTCAAATTTTTCCTCTTCAAAGTATATATAACCATTTTTCACCAGAGCCAGTACATCTGAACCATCAAAATTCAGAGCCCTGTTACAGATTTCATGTGCTCTATCATAGTTATCTTCTAAAATCAGGGAATCTATATTAAAACTCCAGTTGTAAACATCTGAAACTTTAAACCTCATACAATCGCATTTCTTCTTAATTATCAGGGGCCGTCTCTGCCTCCTACGAAAGCTTCTTCTCTTTTTATAAACATAATTTGTCAACCTGATTTTTATGGTTCTGTCATAAGAATAAAAAGGTTTCCCATTTTTCCTTCTGACGGGTACTTCACAAAAAGATAAAACTGATTCCATTCGCTTCTCAATGGATTTTATACGGACTCTTATAGTATTTTCCATCTTATTAAGATAGACCCTGAAAAATTTATTTCCCGGTAACATAACAGATATGGCAGTAAAAGTATTATAATAAATTGTCATACTGGTTTTCATTATTATCCCTCCTGATGCTTTTTATTATACAAAACTTACAAACCTGGTATATTATTTTAAATAGAGCAGTTCTGCTGTTGCCAGGATTCCGTGTCTCTGTTTGGCTATTATAACTTCTGCAATGCCACCTCTATCAGATTTTGAATTATAATAATCATCACAGTAAATAAAGGTCACCATATCTGCATACTGTTCTATTACACCTGTTTCTCTCAGGTCATAGAGATGTGGTCTTCTGTCTGTTCTATTATCCACTGCAGTGGAAAGCTGACAAAGGGCTATAACAGGAATAGAAAGTTTCATTGCAAGAATTTTTAAACCTTTTGATATATCTGCTACCTGTTTCTTACGGGTGACATTTTTAGTGGAACTGATAAGCTGAAGATAATCTATTATTATAAGCTGTATATCTTTCCTCATTTTTAATCTTTGTGATTTTGCCTTCATTTCCACAATGGAAATACCTGGAGTATCATCTATATAAATCCGGGCTTCTGACAGTTCTGCCATAACCCGGGTAAATTCAGTCAGGTTATCTGAATTAAGATGACCTTTTTTGATTCTATGGGCATCTGACATGGACCGGGAAGATATAAGACACTGTAACAGATATTCTTTACTCTTTTCCAGGCTGAATATTGCAACAGATAACTTTTTTGATACAAAGCGGGCTATATTTAAAGCAAAATTAGTTTTACCCATGCCGGGACGGGATGCCACAATAATTAATTCACCCGGATAAAATCCGGTTGTAAGACGGTCAAATTCTTCATAACCGCTCGTTACACCCATAACCTGAGAATTGTTATGAAAAAGTTCTTCCAACTTCCAGAAATCCTCTTCCATGCTGGTTTCAAACTTTTTATCTAATTGAGTAAGTAATTTTATATTATGGCCTGCTGCGGGGCAATATACTGTATCATAAGGATGCATTCTATTACAGAAAGGGCATTCTTCCTGAAGTTTAGATCCGCATTTGCTGCAAAATATACTATCTTCTTTATTTCGCACACTGCAGGAAAGGCAAATCAGCCCCACTTTGGATAGAGGATTTGTGAAGACATACTGTGTTCCACAGTAAAGGCAAAAAATATTATCCATTCCTTCAATGAGATCTATATTACCTCCGCACTTACTGCATATTATTGTTTTTACTGCCATATCATTTCACTTCCAAATCATAAAATTTATATTCAACATAAAACAGCTTTATTTCAACCTTTTTATTCTTTTTTACAATTGATGAAAATTCCTGTACATTTAAACTATCAGGAGCCGAAATCACTCTTATATTCTCTATATAAAACAGGCTCCTGACAGTTTTATTACATAACAGCCTGAACAATACAGAGATTTCTCAGCTCGCTCTTTTCCCTCTCATCGGCATTTTTCTTAACAAAAATCACTGATCATGCCGCAATCCCTCCAAGTAAAAAAATAAACACAACAGCAAGAACACGACCAAAAAAAGCAAGAAAAACACTTATAAGAACAATACTGTCCTCCAGAAGACTCACAAGGAAATTACTCATACCCATATCGGGAATGGCACTTATAACCCACCGGAGCGCAGTTTTTATAAAAAGAAAAGAAATAGTCACAAAAATCCCGAAAATAATAAGCAAAACCATTACCACCCAGAACATGGCCCCCTGATCTGCCATACCTGTCATACACAGACAGGCAGGAAGTCCATTCATCAGACTTTCCTGATTATACATGGCCTTTGTCACAGGATCTGCCATAACTGCAAAGGTTGTCCCTGCGCTGGCAAGAGAACTTACTATAGGGTCTATAGTCACATGTTTCACATTATCAAGCCACTGTGCCTTATCTCCCATCGATTCCAGAACAGTCATTATAACCAGGAAAGCTATAGCCCACCAGGAAGTAATAAATTTCAGATCACCAGGAAGGCTTACAGGGGCAGGAAGGCCCATAGATGTGAAAAAACCTTCATATCTCCCTATGACAGCAGTAAGAAGTACAGGCAATATGGGATTTAACCCCAGAGCCTGAGTCAGAGCCACAGTAGTAAAAGCTTTCATAAATAAATCCATAATTACAGAACCTCCTTTTCTCTAAAAACCATTCTGACCAGTTTCCTGTCAGGTGAATTCAGTCTCTTTATCCTGAAATTAACACCTTTTATTATCTTTTCCGGCCCTTTCATATCTGCAACCTGTTTATATATCATAAGAGCCTGTCCTTCAGCTCTTTCCTCTTCACAGATACGGCCGAGAGCAATCCTGCTTTCCAGTGCCAGAGAGTTTTCATTTACAATATCCAGAAATACCTCTTTAGCTTCCTCTCTATCTCCTTCCGTAAGAGAAATCAACCCCAGGCAATGTCGGGCCTGCCATAGAGAAGAATCTCTCTCAAGTAAAGAATTACATCTCTTTCTGGCCTCATCAAGTTCTCCCTTTGTAATAAGCAGATTTATAAAATTAATATCTCCCTGCCAGCAGGAACTGTCCTTTTCCATAGCATGTTCCAGACAGAGCTCTGCAAGAGATAAATAAGTTTTATCTCTGTTATTTCCTGTATAATTCAATACAGACAGACCAAGGTTGTTATATAAATCAACCCTTCTGTCTCCCAGTTCAAAAGAGCGGATAAACTCCAGTGTTGAAAAACCGTAATTACCTGTGTTTAAATAGATCTTCCCCATCTGATTATGTAGCTCCGCATCGTTCTGGCCGCCGCTGTTCAGAGCAAGTTTCCCATGATTTAAAGCACTGAAATAATCACCTCTATCCATGGAAAGAGTCATTTTCTGCTTGAGTCCTGCAGTAACTCCGCTATTAATCGGAACAGGTATTTTCACATCACTTTCTCTTTCTTTTAGAAGAACATGTATATTATCCAGCCTGTGAAATATGAGATTCCTGATGAGAGGAGTTTCCGCTTCTCCCCTGTTAATCTTTTCTGCGGTATAATAAGCATCAAAGGCCCCGTAAACAAGCATAATGAGAAAACCTATACCTGTCGGAGCAAGAACAATAAGACAGAAAAGCATCAATATGCCTTTCACCAGTTGTCCGTTATAGATCTGCCCCCAGCCGCATATAAGAGAACTTACCAGGCCATAGGTAGAATTTCTCTCAACAGACAGACATTTCTGACCTCTGTTAATCTTTCCGGCAGTTAAAAAAGCATCTATAACGGCAAAAGCCCATACGCCTATACTGCCTATAACAGTCCCTGCCAGAAGAAAGAAAAGTAAAATGACAATCCATGCCTTTACGGCTTCCTGATTATAAATCTGCCCTGTACCCGGCACTATGGCTGAAAGCACTCCTGCCAGTACAGGATGTCTCAACTGACCTTTCAATTAAAAAACCTCCCTTTCTAAAATTTATCTTTCAAAAAATCCAGTAATTCCTTCAAATCCAGCCCGGTTTTCTCGGCAAAACCCTTATTCTGTAAAATTCTGTAAAGATCTTCCCAGTAAAGTAAATGCATATGACCGGCAACAGAAGAGTAATCCTTTATATCATCTCTGTAAAATCCAATCTTCTCTTCCATCCTTTCAGGTTTCTTTTTATAAAGGTTAAATTTATCTGCAGAAAGATTACAATCTCGTGATATAAGGAGAATAAAATAAAAATTCTTACCTTTCTCACAGGCAGCCCATGTGCCTGTATCAACATTCCTTATAATCTGATCCCTTTCTGCATCATATCTGGTGCCCGGGCTTATATCACTTTTATATTTTACCTCAAGGAAAATCAACTTATCCGGTGTTTCTACAGTGAAATCTACCTGGGTTTTCCCCTCCTTCACAGGTCTTGAAGGAGGCGGAATAAATTCCTTCCAGAAGGAAAATTCGGTATTTTCATATTCTTCCCCCGTCATATTTACAGGGAATATATGAGAAAACCATTCAGATACAGGAGATTTTATTAAAGTTCGAAAAACGTTCCATGTTATGGCATCTTCGGAATTTTCACTCCCCATATAAGAAAGTCCCCGGACAATACCTCTCCTGTATCTGAACCTATTACCATGAGTATTTACTGAAGGGTCATCTTTATCCACAATCAGATTATCCCGGAAATCTGCAAAAACCCTTACACCTGTATCAGATCTCACATATATCCTTCCATTATGGTCAACAGACGTATTACGAGACACTATAGAATTAAATATTCCCGGTATTTTTTTATCTTTACTTTTCTCATCACTGAAGGTACCGGTTTTAACCGTATCAAAAAACCACTTATATCTTGACGCTCTATCAGGGTTATATGTATGATTAATATCAAAATTTTTCCTCTCAAGAAAACCGGTAAGATCATCTTTGTTCACCAGTAATTTCTGTGCTATATAATCAACATAAGAACTGGCAACTGACCATCTGTAAAATATATGTGGATTAATCTTATATTTTGACTCTATTTCATCTCTGGATTTACTATTTATCCACATATTCTCATAATTTTCTTTACAGATAAAAGTAATTACCCTGCTGCATATAGTCCTGGTTGCCCCGTTCCATATTCTCTGCCTGAGGCAGAACTGCCACAGACTCAAATCAGGCATCATAAAAATCCTCCTTTCAAAAAAATTGACGTAACCTCTGAATTCAATTATAATATTCAGAGATAACAGATAATAAAAAACCTCCTTTCTTAAGCCCTTATTCTTTATCCTGTGATAATTATACTTATGTAATAGATCCGACGTCATATACTCATCCCGAGCAAAAAATAAAATACAAGGAGGTAATTTATATGGCTAAAAAAAATGTTGCTTTTACCTGTAAAAGCGAAGAAAAACCACCGGGGGAAAATAAAAAAACAACAAATATAATTTTGCTCCTTTCCATGTTATTAAACCAGGAAAATAAAGATATAAAATACTATGCGGGCCAGCTTAAATGCAGTGAAATAACGATAAAAAAATATATAAAAGAAATAAGAGCCTCCTATGATGCTACTCTTAATAAAGGTTTTTACATAGACCATAACAAAAAAGATAATTATTATGTAATCTCTTCAGGTAATAATTTTCTGCCTCTTAACAGTTCAGAAATGGAATCCCTTTATGAAGCCTTGATGTATCTGACAGCATGGACAGTTTCACCATATAAAAATCTGGATATTATAAAAGAAAAGCTTCAGAAACTTATTCATAATGAGTTGAAAAAGGAACTGGATAAACATATTGCCATATCGGCACCTATAACAAAAAGTAAACTCAAAAATATCCTTAACACTATAGATAAAGCTATAAGAGAGAATAAAAAACTGATAATAGATTACAGTCCTACCTGTCATAAGAACAGAGTCACGAGAGAAATAGTCCCTTTCTGTCTTTTAAACCATGACCATGAATGGTATATCAGAGCATTCTGCCTGAAAGATAAAAAAATCAAAACCTATTCCATAAACCAGATAGAAGATATAAAAAAAATTAAAGAACTGACAGAAACAGAAGAAAATGAATTGCCGGAAAATCCTGAATTGAATGTAGAACATATGTGGGACTGGGATAATGGAAATAACATAGTGACAGAAGTGGTGATAAAATTCACAGGCTCTTTGGCTCAGAGAATGAAGAAAAAACTTCAATACAGAACAGAACATCCGTCGCAGAAGATTAGAAATTATGGCGAAGATGTTATGGTTTCTTTTAAAGTAAAAAATCCCTTTAATATGATTTCCTGGATATTACAGTTCGGCTCACAGGCAGAGATAGTAGAGCCGGAAAGTCTTAGAGATAAAATAAGAATAGAAATAGACAGGATTAAAACGTTATATTGAAATTTAAAAGTAAGCTTTACATGCCTGTTATTATTTATAGCAGAATAACACCTTTTTAGAAAAGAAAAAATTCATGAAGGAGAATCAGAATAGAATATAGAATAGACTTTTTCAAGAGTTAAAGAATTAAAGAATTAATACCATACTGCTGGAAACGGCAGTATGAAAAACAGAATAAAAAAGTGGTATAAAACAAAAAAGTTCTTCACAGAAGAACTGAAAAAAGCTTGCTAATAATATACCACTCCGGGATACTTTTGTCAATTTTTTATTTTGAGCCATCCAGAAAGTAATATCAGTCAAAAACGCCTATTCAAAAACCTTTCGGATGCATATAAATAAAGCTCTTAAAAAAATTTGCCTTCTAAAGTATACCATTAATCATTACATAAAAAGGAGTGCAATAATGAGTATCAACAACGGTCATACCCCCTTACCAAACAGTTTCATTGCCGATCTCAACAGTCTTGAGCTTACTCACAGAGAGTACAGGTTAATGATGACAATAGGAACAGAAATCTACAGGTTTCCTGAAGGAAGAAAAACTTTATCAAAGGAACTGGCAACCAGATATTTAGAAAAGCTTACAAACATCAGGCAAAATCATATTTCCAAAATGTTAAATAAATTTCATTGCAGAGGATACATAAGGTATATAAAATCCCATATCAAAGGCCAGGGCAGTATTATTATACTAACTTTAGATACTGCAGCAGGCTCTGATAATTTAGATACCATAACAGTATCTGAAACTATAAAATCAGATACTGCTGTAGCATCTGACCCGGTAAAATTAGCTACTGTCACAGGCTCAAATCAAATAAATCAATCAAAAAAAGATCATCAAGAATCAGATCTGATCGATTCTACTACAGATACAGATAAAGAAAAACAAAAAACAAAAGAAGCAACAGTAAAAAATCCTTTTAATTGTAATAACTCAATGCAGAATAATTCCTGTAACGAAAGTAATTCAAACAATTTTTCTATTAATTTACTGCGCCCCGCCGGCCCAGGAGCTGCCAGCAATGAATTTACTTCTATGAGCACTATTCTATCCGGCTATATACCTGTTTTATCACAGATATCTGACATGTCGGAATCCTCTGCCCCCATCCTTTCTCCTGTAGTTATAGAAGAAGGTAAAAAACTTCTCTTATCAAAAGGTTTCAATAAAGAACAGATACAGTCCATTTCCAGAAGAATTATTGAGAGTATAAAGAAGCATAACCCGGAAAAACCTGACGCATACTTCCTGACTTCCGCAAAAAATGAAAAAGTAAAGACCCTATCATGTTCGCATCAAACCATTACTGCTGAAAAACATTCGATTAATAATTCTCATAATAGAGTACCCTCTTCTACTGTCGTTACAAAGCCTGAAACTGTAAAAAAGGCAGAAATAGAAGAAGCTCCTTCAGCCAGAGAATTATTAACCGAGATACAGGCCATTGCGCCTGATGAACTATATGAAATCATAATGTCAGTAGATTCAGATAAAAATGTGCAGAAAAGTCTGGCTTTTTTTAGTTCTGATATAGTCAGAGAAGAAATACTGGCCAGTCATTATGTGTCAGCTTTTAAGAAAAAACATCCCGAAAAATTAAATATTTAAAGTAGAAATTTTTAATATTAATGGTGTAAAATCTATTAATGAGTTAATTGGGTACCGGGAACAAAACGACGAATATTGGCGTTAATCTCTCAACGCTAATGATATAGCTGGTTTCTGCACGGGTGATAAATTTTGTGTATTTATGCAGGGTTCCTGATTCTGTATAGATTGTCAATCTGTTTTAAACTAATGAGCTTAAAATGCGTAAGTCTTAGTTTAATTTACTGTGCAGTTTTGCAGTAATAATGCTGGGCATGGGACTACATGGCAGTATATAACAACTATGCTTGCTCATCGGCCAAAAAATTAATGAGTTTTTCCTATTATTACTCATATCCTTGAAGATGAATTAAACTATTTGTTTTTTCTATTAATTCACCCTGCTCAATTAGATCATTAAGAACTTCATTAATTCTATCTGATATACCTTTACTAGTAGATTGGTATCCCAAAAGTCTTGCTGTTTGCGTCACTAATTCTTCTGGGAAAGTATCAAATTGATTTTTTAGAATAATTTTTATAGCTTCTTCTATTTCTTCATCACAGATTAAATCTATTTTAGGTAAAGGTACATCTATACGTCGTCGAACTTCTATTTTCTTATTCCTATCGTATATAAATTCTCCCGATATATGTAATAAACCCTTTCTACCACATGACCATACTGCTCTTTCTATTACTGCCTGTATTCTTTTCCCAGCTTTTTTTACCCCCCAAAAAAACCTTATTCTCTGAATAAGTTCATTTGTGTGAATAGGACCTTCAATTGAAACAATGTGAATTACTATTGTTTCAAGTATATTTTCAGGAACTTTATGCAATTCTACACTACAATAATAAGAACTTATATTTAAAAATTCGCATTTTTTATATTCACTTACTAAATCTCTAATGTTTTCTTGACGGTTAGGGGTACATATTATTTCTCTTTCTATTTTATATTCTTCTATATTATTTTTTTTTTGAATATATTCTAAAAGTTTATCAGGGATTTCATTTTTATTTTTTTTTACTTCTTCTATAGCCTCTATGAGTTTTTTCCCGGATTCAATTCGATTTCTATACCAGTCAGTAGACCAGACACGATATATAGTCCAGCCCAGCCCTTCCAGTATCTGTTGCCTTAGCCTATCTCTTTCTCTTGCAAAAGACGAACTATGATATTTAGCACCATCACATTCTATACCTAATAAATATCGGCCAGGGTTTTGGGGATCTATTATTGCAAGATCCACTCTAAAACCAGCGCAGCCAATCTGCTTCCTTACTACATAATTATTATTTCTTAAAAATTCATATATAGAGTCTTCAAAAGGAGAATCTGAGTCTCTGCCAGTCTCCTCTATTGCAATAAATTTTCTATTCTCTGCATAATCTAAAAAAAATTTTAAAGCTCTCAAACCAAAAGGGGAATTTTCTTGTATTTTAAGATCTTTTGCCTGAAAATTTGCAAATACAACACATTTCTCTCTGGCCCTGGTGATAAGAACATTTAATCGCCTTTCTCCTCCTTCCTGGTTGAGAGGGCCAAAATTGAGGCTCAGAGTTTTATTTGCATCAAATCCAAATCCAACACTTATAAAAATTACATCGCTCTCATCTCCCTGACTAGTCTCAAGATTTTTTACAAAGAAATGTTCATCCCTGTTAGGAGAGAAATATTCTTCCAATCCCGCAGAATTTAATCTGAGCTGTAACTCTATTTCCTCAAGAATAGCATTTTGCTGCTTAATATTAAACGTACCAATACCAAGACTTTTATCAGGAAATTCCTTATAATGGTCCAGAGTAGCTTTTGCAACTACCTTGGCTTCCTGCCTGTTTACCGAACTTTTTCCTCTATCATAAATAGTATCTGGAATATGAATAAAATGGAGACCAATTTTCTTGGATTTATAAGTAGGTGAAGGATAAATTAAAAGTCTATTATTGTAAAATTCTTGGTTGGAAACAGCAATAAGTGATTCATGTTTACTTCGGTAATGCCATTTTAAAGGCCTTGTAGGAAAACTTCTTTTACATTGATGAAGAATACTTTCAATATCTCCTAACGATACACTGGAATCTTCCTCATAATCTTCTTCTTTATCTATAATATTGCTAAAAAAACTAGTTGGTGGAAGTTGCCTTGTATCTCCGAGAACAACAACTTGTTTACCACGAAGTAATGCTCCTAAAGCGTCTTCAGGCTTAACCTGACTGGCTTCATCAAATATAATAGCATCAAAAGTTACAGTTCTAGGATCAAGAAATTGAGCTATAGATAAAGGACTCATCATAAAACATGGTTTAATTTTTTGTATTAATCCACCTGCAAGCGACATAAGCTTTCTTATAGGCAGGTGTTTTCTTTTACGATTAAATTCTCCTAAAAGTATGCCAGCTTCAGACCCAGAAGAAGCTCCTGAAAAAATATAAGGACGATTTTGATAAAGTTTTGCTGCAAGTCTCTGACGATTCTTAAAAATCAATTTACTATCCAATTCTTTAAACCTGTTTATCTTATTTTCATGTATATATCCCATGAAATCAGAAAGTTCTTTCCGTTTTGAAAAAGCCTTCTTAAGGGCAAAATCTGCAAAATTTCCTTCAAAGCAGGGAAGTAGATCTTCCTTTTCGAGTAAATCGTCTTCAATTACTTTAATAATAGGACCTGCAATTGTATTAATACATTCTTTACGGAGAGAAACAAACTGTGCCCATTTTTGTAATTTAAATACTTCACCTTTCCACGTATCAAACTTGGAAAGAATTTTTTTTAAATTTACTTTATCGATCTGTAAACCAAAGATATTCTCATAATTAATATTAAGTTTATTTTTTAGTATATCTATCTGTAAAATAAAACTTTTTTCTGACTCAATTAATTCTTTTAATATTTTTTTTACTTCCTTTATATTTATTTTTTCACATTTTAAAATTTTATTCTTCAACTGACGGTATCTAGCATTAAATATCCTAAAAAGGAAAAATTTGGAAGAGAGATTATAAAATTCCGTAAAAATTTCTATATCCTGAATTGTTTCTGCTGGCAATTCAAAGGATGTTACTTTAAAAAGGTTATTAATTTTTTCCAATAAATTATTTAATTTATCTTTAGAAGCCTTTATTAAATCTTCTATTTCCACTTCATCTGCAGGAAGAATTATTTCCGTTTCACATCCCTTCCAAGGATTTTGTGATATTGGTTTTACAAAAGGTATTATTTCAGAAATATTATTTATACTTGAAACAGCTTTAATCCATTCTCTGTGAGCACATTGTTCTAGAGGCGAATAATTTATTTTTGGCATATCCTTATCCAGTTTTTCGAAATAACAACAGGCTTTTTCTTTCATACTAAATAAATCATATGGATTTCTTTCATATTCTTCAAGAGGATCTCTTAAAGACTCTGCATAACCATCTAATTCAGATTTAAGGTTTTCCAGCTGTTCAAATTCCTCTTCAAGTGAAATATTCTTAGGAGGATTTGAATTAATAGTCCTTTCTAACTCCTGTAAAACTTGTTTTTTACTTGATTTACGACTGTGCAATTCAAGACAGAAATCCCCAAGTCCTACTTTATCAAGACGATTTTTTACTACTTCAAGAGCTGCCATCTTCTCACTAACAAATAAAACACTTTTCCCTGCAGCAAGAAGCTCTGCAATCATATTTGTTATAGTTTGAGATTTACCTGTTCCAGGAGGACCTTCAACTACCAGATTATTCCCGTTTTTAACTTCTTCAATAACTGCCATTTGAGAAGGATCGGCGTCCATTATATGATAAAGATTTCGAAAAGATAATTTTTTACCCAGATATTTTTCCTGTATTTCTTCTCTCATGTTATCTATCGGTGAAGGATTAAATATAGCCTGAATAAGAGGATGGTTTTCTGGTGAAATATCATCAGGCCATTCATCAGGAGAAAGATCTTTAAACATAACGAATTTGGTAAAACTAAAAAAATCAAGATAATTTTCTGATAATATTTTCCACTCTCGTTTACAGGAAATACTCTTATTAAAGGCTCGAAAATAATTTTCTATACCTTCTTTGGTATCGGTCATGTCGAACTCAGGGAGAGATATACCCTGCTCTACTAGTTTAGCCTGGAGAGAAATATTCATAAATACGTCTTCTCCTGTCCATTTCACTTTAAATGAACTACGAACTTTCGCTCTCTCTAGCTCGACAGGAATTAATAATATAGGGGCACGTCTAAAGTTTATAGATTGAGAACTTTCTGTCCACTCAAGAAAACCAAGAGCAAGAAAAAGTACAGTATAACCCTGTTCTTCAAAAATACTATGGGCTTCCTGGTTTATATAAAAAAGTTTCTTCTGCAAAGTTTCACTCTTTAAATCTGTTTGTAGAAATAAATCTGTATGGCGATCTGCTATTCCAGCTTCAGGTTTAGGAAAAGACCATAAAACAGAAAATTCTTCAGATGAAAGATTGGGTTCCCTCTCATCAATAAACCCTTCGTTATTCTTACCACTTATCTCTTTCTTTTCTGGTACAGGTAGAAAAGACATTGCTTTTTCTTTTAAAACTAAAATATCATATATCTCTCTAGGTATTTCATCTACGATTCTTAATGTTCTAAGCTTACTCGGCTTGAAATTTAGAAGGCGATTACGCATAGTCAAGTCAAGTAGTTTCTGTCTGGCTACTTCAATTTGCTGTTGAATATAAGACATAACATATCATCCTTTTTAATTAAAAAGAATTAATTTATAATTTCATGTTTATTTCCAAAATTACTATATCTACAACTTTTTAGAAATCTCTGCTTTTTTTATTGACATATCCTCTTCCTGAGTCTTTATATTTATCTTTTCTTCTTTTAAGATATTTATCTTGTGAGGCGTATTATCAATAACTTTTTCTTCTCTTGAAATACTTACCTCCCTGACATTTTTCTCAGCTACTTTCTCTCCCTCTAAAATATTAGCCTCTTCACAGATATTAATGCTTATTGTTTCTATTTGCTGAGGTAAAAAATGGATATTAGGAATACATTTATCTGGTTGCAAATTAACTAATATAGTTCCTTCTTTCCTGCCGATACAATTGCCAGCTGAAAATGATGTTTGAATTTTTATTACAGAGCTTTCACCGGATTTAATTATAAAACCAGGTGTATTAATTTTAAGCCATTCAGTTAAAGAAATTATATTCCCAGCTAATATTATGTCCTTTCTGAAACCTAAATACTTTATTTCTATTTCCTTTGTTATATTTTCTCCTGATTTTATATTACCAAGACTTACAGGATGTTGACCGAAATCTATGAGAAAATCCTTTGCATCCATTGGATACAAGTTTATATTAATAAATTTATTTGCTGTATGGCTATTAATAATTTCTACCTTTACCTCTCCCCTGTTCATTATATTGGAAAAACATAAATTTGTATCTATATTGAATTCAAATGTCCACTTTTCATCTGGATTAATATCTAATTCCAAACTATTTTCTTTAGATAAAATTTTTTTATTATCCTGTCTGACGGCAGATAGAAATTTTATCCACTTTTCTTGACAGGTTATTCTGGCCTTTACGGGGGAAAAATTATTATGAATTAGTTCAAATGATTTCTTTACTGAAGTGCCTCTTATTATATTTCCTATATCTAGTTCTTCTGGAATAATAGTTACTGGATGTATTCTTTTATATACCCTGGCTAATACAGGGATATCTAATTCTTTAACATCAGAGGATTCTTTGAAAACTATTTTTATATTATCTTTTAATTCTACTCTATCAGATAGCTCTGAAGAGATATTTATATTTAAACTCAGAATCTGCTTTTCACCTGGAGAAATTTTTATATCTTTAAAATCAATGTCAATCCATTGTGGTATCATAGAAATATAACCTTCTAAAAGCTTTCCCCCTGAATTTAACAATACAATTTCTTTAGAATAAATCCCTGGCGTAATATTCCCAAGTTTTATCTCTTCTGGTTCACTCATTGGATAGGGAGGATAATCAAATATGACAGATAATTCGAAGCTACAAATTATTTCAGGTTGATTATATGAATTATTGGTTATAATCAACCTGCCTTTCCCATATGATAAATGTTGCTTTTCTATTTCTTCCATATCTAATAATATATTTACATCCTTATTTCTTCCAGGTGCTATTACAATCTCAGGCTTATTTTCAAATTTAATCCATCTTTCTCCGGTAGATATGTAACCTCTGAAATAATCTGATTGGCTTTCATTATAAATAGTTAAAACATGACTTTTTTCTTTAATATGGCATGTATTTCTTGTAACCTTAACTTTTATCTCTCCAAAATTAATTGTACCATCACCAGTTACTTTTATTAATGGTCGTGAATTTTCCGAATAATCTTTATCGAGTCTTGGCGGAATAAAAGAAGCTATATATACTTTCCTGAAAATTATTTCTTTAGTTAATGTTTTATATAATAAGGCTTCACTCCAGTGATTACCGGGCAATACATTTAAAGAATTTAATCTAATAATAATTTTTTTAGTTTCTTCAGGTAAAAAAAGCATCTTTGAGCATGGAGAATATTCCAACCAATCGGAGTTAATTATTAATTCACATTCCAGGTCAGTATTTTTATGATTTTTTAACTCTAATTCTATTTGTTTAGTTTCACCTAAAATTATATTACCTAAATGTTCGTATTCCAACAAAGTGTTATCCTCCTTCACGTATTCTCCGTATAAATTAATTTTTAGTGTATCATTACATTATTCCTCTTGAGAAATATTTCTTGTCAGATTATATTTAAATAAACAATTACGAACATTACTGGCAAGTTCTGTTGAATAAATTAATATTTCATTATCCTGTGATAGTCTGAACGTTAGGATATATCTATTTGAGTATTCACCACTCCCATTAAAATTACTATAACCAATTCTATAAGGAATATCATTAATATTTAAATAACATTGAATATGATGTTTGCCATTATTATCTAATATTCTATTTACTTCCTTTTCTTTTACGTAAAACGTGGAAGCAAAAACAATATCTCTATTTGTAAGAGGATGGCCGGTTAAGTTCCAGGAAATAGAATAATCATTAGAAAATGACTTAATAAACCCTAAAGACGCACCTTTTGCCATGTGCTGTATTTTAAAACCACTGGATTCCATTTTTAATTTCTCTCCGAAATATGTATTTAATTTATGTTCAAACTCATTACCATTGCTACCTGAAATAAATACATACTTAAGAGAGTCTTCCTTTAAATTTTTTTTCATTTGAAACCACTTAAAAAGTTGATAAGAAACTTCTGCCAGAGATACATCTTTATTTTTTTTATCATGATATAAGCCAGTAATACCTAAAATCTCTAATCTACCATCAATTTTCTTTGCTTTATCTCTGAGCTTCATGAAAATTAAATCAGTACTATTATCATTCAAATCATACAAACAGACTATATCTCCTGGAACCTCACATCTCTGGCCATTTTGTTCCAGAAAATAAAATCCCATAGCCTGTGGCCCACTTATAAAATGTATGTTTTCCTTGATATGTATCTGAGATAGAGCATTTAACAATATCCTCTGTATTTTTACAGATTCCAGGAAATATAGTTCTTTACCGTCAAAAATTGGTAGAGCAAAAACATAATGAAATTTTATCACTGTAGATTTATCTTTACAATACTCCCGAAGTTTAGTAATAATAAGGTTTGCTATTTCAACTAGTAAATTTTTATTTGTAATATCTATCAGTTTTTCTTCATAAAAAACTTCTTCGTATTTCCATTTTTTTATATCACGACAGTATATTGAAAGACCTTTGCTATCTAAGGCTATACCAAATACAAATTCATCATGGATTACTTCCTGTGGTTGAAATATATGAATTAATATTCTATGCCTTCTATTATCCTGTCCTGTAAAAATTGCAAAGGACTCTATTTCCTGATAATTATCATTCATCACTACAGTAAAATAGTCAGTCTTTCCGGGATGGACAATAAAATCTCTTATATTATTCCTACCCACAGGTATTTTTTTATCCCCGTAAAACAAATGAATTCCTTCTGGTAATTTTATATCTCTGAAAAACCCAATAGAAGCACCACTATTAGTAAAGTGTAACACTCTTTCTTTTAATTTATTACTAAATATAATTACTTCTTCTATAAAAAATACTGTTTTTTCATCTTTTATCTTTTGAACAGTAGATTTAGAGAAGGAGATAAAATTTGATTTAGAAGATAAATAATTTGCAGGTTCCCAGATTACCATACGGGAATAATAATTTATTACAGCACTCTCTTCATCTACTACATAAGCATTTAGCATTATTTTCCTCTTAAAATGTTTTGTAGATAAAGTAAGAGTTCCGCTGAGTAATATATCGTTAGAAAGAGGTTCTATATGAATATTAATTTCATTTAAACCAGGAAAAAGATTCTGTGGATAAACTTCCAGGCCAAAAATATTAGAGGTAATATTGCAGGTTACTGGAACTACAATTTTTAGTAAGAATTTATATTCACTGTCTGCTTTTATATTACCAAGGTTTAGAGACTTTGGATAATACCACTCTCCTTGCTCTCCATATAAGCCTGTAACCAGCCCTCTTATTTCTACATTTTCAAATTCTATTCCCTGCGAAGAATTAACAATAATAGCACATTTCTCTATTTCTCCAACTATTTCATCTCCTGTAACTTCTATACTTAAATTTCGTAATATAACACCTGGAGATTCTATAATAATTACTGGCCCTTTAATAGCGCAGATACTAGCTCCTTTACCATTTAAAGTTATTGATTTTTTTATTATTACAGGACATGCATATTCTTTTTTTACAAGTTCAATCGTTCCGCCTTCCCTGGTTGCTTCAATTAAATTTTGCAATTCTTTATTATCATTGTTATAACTTACTTCAGAATGTGTCTGAAGAGACATACTTTTAGATAAAAGAGAAGAAGCAGACAATAAAGGAGTGTCATCTTCAAACCAATGAAAGAAATATTTAAAGGTGTCTGGCTGTATATTGTTTAAATCTAAAAAATTATCGGTTAGACGCTTGAAAATTGATAGATCTGAGTAAGATCCGGCGATACAGACAGTAATAGTAATCGATTTCTTTTGTTTTATACGATCTGCTATATGTTCCCAGTTATCAGATGGCATTCCTCCAAGTATAAGGAATACAATTGGGTTAAAATCACCTTTATTGTATGGTGTAGATTTAATTACTTCTCGGCCTATACACTCCTCTAGAAGTTTTAAAGCGTCCCCAAGTGCACAACCTTTATTTGTAGTAAGATAAGGCTCTTTAAAAGCCATAAGCTCTGTTAAAGGATATACCTGATTGGCAGAGCTATTAAATGTAATAACAGAAAGAAAGGCTGTGTTAATAGCCAGAGGGACACTATTTAAGTCTGATAGTAATGCCTTAATACCCTGTCGGACTGCTTCAATTGGTTCTCCTGACATTGCCTCAGAACAATCTACAAGTAAGTATACAGGTAATCGTCTCATATGTTTTTCTTATTTTTTCTCCTGGATTTCTTTTGGGTAGACTTCTGGCCTGCTGTAATTCCTACATGAGATACCTGGGATGATTTTGTTTGCTCACTATTATTCAATATTATTCTTTTAACATATGGTAACTTAAATATCTGGACATCAGCAATTCTCCCATGAGGTTCCTGTGATAATCTTATTCTGGCACCATCAATTAATTCTACTGTATTGTTTGGTAGAATTATATTACCATCAGGATAAGTAAGAGATGATAAGTTTTGATTGACAAGTAGCCATTTCCCTTCATGAAATATACAATAAGCCTGAGGATTACGATCAGCTTCTGCCCCGGGAAATATGTTATCAAAGACATGCCATTTAAAAATACTTAGATTATGGTAAATATTTAATTGCCTATCATTCATCCACTGTCCTGGACGGCGTTCTGTTCGAAGCTTAAGTATAGGAATACTATCATATTGATATGGTGAGTCACAGAAAGGGCATTTTATCGTATTGGGAGTTAAAATAAACCATTTATGAGTACATTTAGCTCCGTTACATGGAAGAAGTATATCCATAGTTTTTACAAGTTCTCTTTCCCAATCCATAGCAGAGGGACGATCATTTGGTGAATGCAACCCTGTAACAAAAGCTTTTTCAAAAAGGTCACTGAGATATTTACCAAGAATGGTATAAGGAATTTTTAAATCATTCGGTAAATTTGAACGATCCGTAGGATGTTCTACGAAAAGAGCTTTTTCCCCCATGCTCAGAAGCTCATCTTCTTCTGCTGAACTTGAAGAATTGACTTTAGGTCCACTGAGGGGATGACGAAAAAGTAAAAATTCGTAGATAAGAACTGCCAGAGCATGCTGATCTGTAAAGGAACATGGAAGGTGACGTTTCGGATCATTTAGAGATAAATGTTGAGTCGCAAGAACTTCCGGTGCTATATATCCCGGTGTTCCCATAACTTCAGGAGGAAATAACTGCGGAACTACAAGTGAATCTATATCAATAACAGTAGCTGTTCCAATGGTTGGATCAACAAGTATATTTTTACAGGATAGATCAGAATGGGCAAGTCCAGCCTGGTGTAATCGCCTTACTGCCCTGGCTATATAAATACATATTTGAAAATAATTAATCCAACTACCCTTTTCCTCAGAAGGCAAATGTTTCCTTACGTTCAGGCTGGAAAACCACTTCCCTTGTTTTTCCTTTCCCTTAAACAAACCTTTGATAAAGAAATAATTCCCGGGATATGCTGGAGCAACTATACCGATTTGAGGGTTTGTAACGATACCATTAGGCCAGCAGAAAAATTTTTTAAAATAATCTGCTGATGTTGTAGTAACACCTCTGGCCCCACCATCATCTTCACATATGGTAGGATTATATTTACCAAGAATAGCTTCTAATCTTGCTATTCTCTGTGGATCGTTACTGTCATTTATATCATGAAAAAACTGAACTACATACGATTTATCCGGACTAAAATATGTTTTTTTCATAGCTCCTGAAGGTGGATCATCTACTATAACATATTCTATTTTACGTCCATCTTTAAGAGTTGCTTTTTGAATATTCATTTTCAATTCTCCTTGTAAAGGACAACAAGAGTTCGATCATCAAAAGAACCGCGAACATGATATGAATCAAGCCAGTATTTTAATTTATCTTTTGCTGTATACTGTTTTATACCGGCTAAATTTTTTCTTCCAGCAAGTAATAATGGTGGAGACTTTACAACGTCCTGAATGGAAAGTCCAAGTTTTTCTGCATACTTCTCTATAGACTGTATAGAAAAGCGAAATACGCCATTTTTCGTTACCTGTTCACCATAGAGGGAGAAATCAGTTCTTTTTACTTCTTCCAATGTTTGTAGTTTAGTATTTAACAAAGTTTGTTCAATTTCTTCTTTCGAGCATCCTTTAATATCTATAATACCGTTTAGCACCAGATCACCATAAAGTTTTAACAATTCTGGATTATTTGGGAAATAATCATCTGCTACTCCATCTGACATAACCATTAAGACTCTTATAGGGCAAATATAATGACATGTCTTATTTATAAGGTTTTCCGGTAAAAGTTTTTTCTTTGAAGTTAAAAACTCTGTTTCTCCTGAAAATTCACCGGTATCTGGAATTCCTAAAAGTTGAAGATTTCCGTTTATATCTATTATGAATGTTATGCCATCACCTACCTGCCAGGTTAATCCAACACTATACTCATTATCCTTATCTTTTACCAGTGTATGTACAACAATCAAAAGTGTTGCAGAAAGATCGTTCACAGTAATTAATCTGTCTCCAGGTAAATTATTATGGGCTTCACTATGTTCTCTCGTTTTTGCTGCTTCTTCTATAGCTTCATAGGCTCTGTTTATTGCTTCATAAAGTTTTTCCCGAACAAATTTCAATTTTTCTTGTAAAAATCTTTCAATATCT
>CALARM010000286.1 GCA_937888925.1 uncultured Synergistia bacterium
GAGCTTTATTTCTCGGAGAATTCATAGACAATAATACAAAGTGGATGCATTTAGACATTGGAGGTCATGAATTCAGAGAAGAGGAATTTTCCTATCAGGCCTATGGTGCTACTGCCCTTGGCATGAGATCCCTTATAAGATACTATCTCCATCTGGCAGGCGAAGATATAGGCACAGATATGGAAGACTGGAAAATTTTATAAGTGAAGTGTGAAGAGTGGAGGAGAAACATGGCTTTCACCCTTCACCCTTCACCCTTCACCCTTCACTAAACTTATGAATTTCAATGATAAATTAAAAAAACAACTCCACAATTTATTTTCCAGATGTAAAGAATCATCCATTTCAGAAGAAGTCAAATCTCATATTAACCTCATCATTTACCTGTTAAATTCCCTGCCTCACGAAGAAATATCTGTGGCAGGGAATTTATATAACCTTCTGTCTCTTAAAGAATGGAAAAAAATTATATATAATACAGAAGGATTTACCTTCAAAATAAGAGCATGTTCCGGTGGTAAAATAATATGTCAGATCTCGCCTGATATGGATTTAACCATAGAAGAAAAACCTGAAAAACACAGAATAATATTAAATATACGTGGCACAGGAAAAATCTCTTTTCTTTTATCACCGGTAGAATCTCCCGGCACTGTTTTATTATTTCCTTCTTCTTTTATATTCTTTTTATATTTAAAGAAAGGAATTACAGTTTTATTTGGCACCGCCCATGGCATTTCCCATAAAATTCTTCTCTCAATCTATTTAAACTCTTCAACCAATATTATTTTATTGAAAAAATCTAAAATCTTAAAAAATTTATCGTCATTTCTGTCTGACCTTTACCAGGTAGAAGATAAAATGATTGATAATACAGAGAATAATAGTGCTCTTCTGGAAAAAAATCCGGAAAAAAATGAAAATCTTTCTGGTAACAGTATTACGATAAATCAGGTAGATCCCATATCTGTCGAAGTCGGGTTAAATCTGCTTACTATTATAGATCCGAGACTTGACCCGCCTCTGGTACTGAATGCTATGACACAATTCAGAAAGACCTTTCTGGAAATATTTGGTTTTAATCTTCCCGGAGTCAGGTTCAGAGATAACCTTACACTGAAGCATAATCAGTATATTATTAAAATCAAAGACAACACCGTTGCCACAGGAGAAATAGTAAAAGATCGTTTACTTGCTCTCGGCCTTGAAAATGATCTGGCAGAACTTACAGGACCTGCCTATGGCCCGGATGAAGTATATGGCTTGAAAGGCGTATGGATTGAAAAAACGTTCCGGGAAATAGCAGAAAGACATGGGTGTCTGATTATGGAACCAGGTGAAGTCATATGTACCCATATAGAAGAAACATTCTCCAACAATCTGGAAAAATTTATGATACTCCAGGTTACGGAATTATTGCTGGAAAATTTTATGGAAATAGACCCTGAGAAAGTCAGTGAAATAAAAAATAATCTCGGTATGGCAAAAATAAACAGGATATTTAAATATATGGTCAGTGAATGGCTCCCTCTTACAGACCATGAGTTTATCATTCAGAGTATATATGAAATTTCTCAAAAAGAAAAACATCCGGGAAAAATTTATGAAGAACTGCGTAAAAGATTTATGCCTTACATATTACATCAAACAAATCTGGATATAACTGATTGTTTTACCGTATCCCCCAAAACAGAAGAAACCCTTCTGAAATTCTCAAAAAAAATAAAAACAGGTTACAGTATTAATATGCCTTTTTCCATAAAAGAACGATTCTTTAAATCTACAATAAAGTTGCTCTACAGAGATAATATTAAAAGCAGAGCAGTAATCTTCTGCTCATCCCGGGTAAGACCTTTATTGCTGCAGATTTTAAGAGAAAATTTCCCTGAAATAAAAATTTTCTCCTATGATGAAATACCTGATACTCTTCCTTTAAAATTTCAGGGAGAATTTAATATATAACTCCCACATTCACCACTTTTTTAATATTAAGATAATAACAATAAGAATTGTTAAAATGATAAAAAAAGTAAGTATCTTTTTAATGCCTCTGCCTTCAGGAATAAATTTTGCAGTAATTCTCTTACATCTCTCTGACTGAATTTTAATATCTCTTTCTTTACTATAAGTAACAGGAGGCAATGAAGAAGGTTCATTAAATAAGGTTATACCTTCAAGTTGTTCTTTCATTTCCATTGCAGAAGAAAATCTATCTTTTGCATTATATTTCAGGGCTTTTATAATAATAGTTTCCAGTTCAGGTGACAGGTCAGGATTAAATGCTCTTACCCGATCGAATTTGAA
>CALARM010000287.1 GCA_937888925.1 uncultured Synergistia bacterium
AGAACAGATTTAATATCCAGAACAAAACTTGCTTCTGCTTCCATAGATCCGGATAAATTAAAAAACCTCAAAGGAGATCTGTCAGATTTAAAAACCGGTGATTATCAATATTTAAAAGACAAACTTATTTCTATTCGCTCAATGGAATCAGATATAAGATTTATTTATTTACTGGGTCTTCGTAAGGGGAACATATTTTTCTTTATGGATTCTGAACCGGCCAATTCTCCCGATTATTCTCCACCGGGTCAGTTATATGATGAAGCAAGTGTAGCTCTCAGAGAAATATTTACAAACAAAGAGGCTTTCTGTGAAGGTCCTCTGCCTGATAGATGGGGCTTATGGGTAACAGGTTTCGTGCCAGTAATCAATCATGATACAGGTGAAGTTATAGCTGTCTGCGGCATGGATATAGACGGTAAAGACTGGAATCGCCTTATTACTGTCAGTCGTCTTACACCTGTAAGCGTTACAGTTATTATAAGTCTCTTACTAATTATCTTTTTTATTCTTCATTACTTATCAGGTGAATTTTCTATAAAGATAATAAACTCTGAAAAAAAATATCGTACCCTTTTCAGTGAAATGCTAAGCGGTCTTTCCCTTTACAGAGTAATCGTCAATGAAGGGGGCCAACCGGTAGATTACCAATTTCTGGATGTTAACCCTGCTTTTGAAAAGCTCACAGGCTTCAAAAAGGAAGATATAATAGGGAAAAATCGTAGAGATCTTAAGATTGATATAAATGATGAATGGATTAATATATTTAATGAAGTTTATCTTACAGGGAAACCAAGTCACTTTGAAAAATATCATGCCAGTTTTAATAAATACCTTGATGTAATAGTCTACAGTCCTCAATCAGGTCATTTAGCAGTTAATTTCAATGATATTACAGAAAGTAAAGAAGCAGAAAAAGCTTTAAAGGAAAGTGAAGAAAAATTCAGATCCATAAGTATAGCTGCCCAGGATGGAATTATAATTATGGATAACAGAGGCAATATATCATACTGGAATCGTGCGGCAGAAAAAATTTTCGGATATAAAGAAGAAGAAATAATCGGAAAAAATCTTCACCATACGCTGGCTCCCGAATACTATAAGAAAGATTTTTCAGAAGCTATTGAAAAGTGGAAGAATACAGGTCTTGGTAATGTTATAGGTAAACTGGTCGAATTAAAAGCTTTAAGGAAAGACGGAAAAGAAATTGAGATAGAACTTTCCCTGTCATCTGTTAAACTGGGTGATACATGGCATGCCATAGGTATTGTCCGTGACATTACAGAGAAAACAAGGGTTCAGAAAGAACTGAAAAAAGCCAGAGATGAGGCAGAAGAAGCAAGTATTGCAAAAAGCCAGTTTCTTGCAAATATGAGCCATGAAATAAGAACACCGATGAATGGAATTATTGGTATGACAGATTTACTGTTAGATACAGAACTGACAGATACTCAGAGAGAATTTGCCCTCACTATAGAAAAATCTGCAGATTCACTCCTGAATCTGATAAATGATATTTTAGATTTTTCAAAAATAGAATCAGGAAAATTAGAACTTGAAATACTTGAATTTGACTTGAGAGCAGTAGTAGAAGATGTAGTGGATCTGCTTGCACTGAAAGCCTCTGAGAAAAAACTTGCCTTCGGTTATTTAATATACAGCAATGTGCCTGAAATGTTATGGGGGGATCCTGGAAGAGTAAGACAGATTCTTATCAATCTTACAGGAAATGCCATCAAATTTACGGAAAAAGGAGAAGTCCTGATAAGTATAAAGCTTGAAGAAGATAATGGTCCCTGTGTTAAAATAAGATTTTCTATCAGTGATACAGGTATAGGAATACCGGAAGAACTTATAAAAAATCTATTTCAGTCCTTTTCACAGGTAGATAGCTCTATTACAAGAAAATACGGAGGAACAGGCCTGGGACTTGCTATATCAAAATATCTTTCAGAGATGATGGATGGAGAAATAGGAGTAGAAAGCATACCGGGGAAAGGTTCAAACTTCTGGTTTACGGCAGGGTTTAAAAAGCAATCAGGAGAAAGGCCTCCCACCATAAAAATAGAAGATATAAAAGGGACGAAAATACTTATTGTAGATGATAATAAAACCAACCGTTTTGTTCTGAGTCAACAGCTCCGTTTATTCGAATGTGACTGCGTAGAGGCAGAAAAGGGTGTTACTGCTCTTAAAATGCTCAATGAGGCAGTGAAAGAAAATAATCCTTTCAAAATTGCAATTATAGACCTGCAGATGCCGGAACTGGATGGTATAATGCT
>CALARM010000288.1 GCA_937888925.1 uncultured Synergistia bacterium
AGAGCATTGGAAATAGTTTTTGTTATTAAAGAAAATATGACCCCTTCTTTTGCAAATTTCACATCTTCTTTTGCAGGGTGAATATTGACATCTATCAAATGGGGGTCTATGTCAAGAAAGAGAAATACTGCCGGGAATCTTCCGTGGGGGATTAATTTTTTATATGAATCCTGAATGGCTTTATACATCAATCCCGGCTTCACAAAACGTTTATTTATAAAGAGAAAAATACGGGATCTATTCGGCATAGTATAGGAAGGATGGGATATAAGACCGGTCAGGATAGCTTCTTCACATGCCCCTTTTACAGGAATAAGTCTGTCATGAAGATTGCTGTAAATCTGGGTCACTCTTGATAAAAGATCCGGTACAGGCTGATAGGAACATATTTCTTTTCTATCGGCAGAAAGGGAAAAAAACACGTCACAATGGGCAATAGCCATTCTGGTAATCACATTATTGATTGCATTCTGTTCTGTTTTGGAGGAAGCCAGAAATTTTCTTCTCGCAGGAACATTAAAAAAAATATTTTCCACCAGAACAGTAGTTCCGGGAGGACATCCTGTTTCTTCATTATCTACAAGAAGGCCTCCTTCAAATACAATTTTTCTTCCCAGAATTTCATCCTGTTCTTTTGTTACAAGTTCAACTCTGGACACAGCACCTATACTTGCAAGAGCTTCTCCCCTGAATCCCATGGATACTACTCTGGATAGATCTTCAAATTCTCTGATTTTACTTGTACCATGACGTTCAAAAGCAAGTACCGCATCGGTCTGGCTCATACCAATACCGTTATCGGTAATTTTTATCCTGTTTCTTCCTCCGTCTCTGAGTTCTACATCAATCCTGGAAGATGAAGCATCAAGAGAATTTTCAATCAATTCTTTTACAACAGAAGCCGGCTTTTCAACGACTTCGCCGGCTGCTATCTTTTCCGAAACACTTCTGTCTAAAATTTTTATTCTGTCTGGCATAAATTCAGTTATCAGTTATCAGTTATCAGTGACCGGGTACCGGTAAATGAGGCTTTATGCATTATATTATAAAACTGCTATAACCGTTTACTGGTCACTGGTCACTGGTCACTGCTCACTGTCCTAGGTTCTGTGGGCAATCCTGTTACGTCCACCCTTCTTGGCTTCATAAAGGGTTTCATCTGCTATGACTACAAGATCTTTCTTTGAATCACAGTCTTCAGGGAAACTGGATACTCCTCCGCTTATTGTTACTTTTACTACTTTATTACCTGCAATAAAGTCATATTCTTCTACTGCCTGTCTTATTCTTTCTGCTATAAGTATGGCTTCCGTTCTGTTTGTATTAAGACAGGTTATGGTAAATTCATCTCCTCCGTAACGGCAGATAATATCATTATCTCTCGTAACACTTTTTATAAGACCTCCCACCTGTTTTAAAAGAGCGTCACCCTGGGGATGACCGAAATTATCATTTACAATCTTGAAGAAATCAATATCCAGGATCATAACAGAGAGAGGTTTATTGTTCTTAAAGGCTTTCTTGAATTCCTGATCGAGACTTTCCTGGAAATAGCCATGTGTATAAAGACCGCTTAAACTGTCAGTGATGGCAAGCTGGGCAACATTTTCATGAAGCTGGGCATTCTTTATGGCCAGTGCTGCCTGATTGGCAAGAATTGATAAAAGTCTCAAATCGTCATCTTTAAAATTGCTGACACCCTGCTGGCCAACATATATGGCTCCTATGGCATCTCTCTGAAAAAGACATGGCACAACCATTACGGACCTTATAGCCTTCATCTTCGGGATTATTTTTTCTTTCTGAAATTTATGAGCATCGTTTAAAAGTATGGAACCTTTCTTTTTTATAACCTCTGCAACAGTACTTTCCCCTACATCGAGACTGAAATCCTTGAATAACCTTTCATGCTGAGGAAGGGTATAACAGTTCTTTACAACTACCATATCACCCTCTTTTCCTCTTTCCCTGAGATATATAACACAGGTATTGCAATTTACAAGGTTTTTAACCATATTCACAACTAACTGGACAATCTTTTCAAGAGTCAGACTGGAACCCAGTTCCTGACCTGCTTCTACAAGAGAAATAAGAGAATTAATCTGTTTTTTCTGTCTCTGAAACTGCAATATGGATTGACTTAACATATAACAGACTATAAATATAATTCCTATATTACAGATCTGAGTTATAATAATATTTAACAGTACCTTGCTGTTTTGAAAATTAGAAGTAGATATTATAAGAATACCTATGATAGAAGCGCCGAATATGCTGAACTTCATATCGAGTAAATACTCTGCAATCTCTATTATAGGAAGTAAAAAGATTAATAGAGAAAATTCAATAGCCGTATCTTTAGATAAATCTTTACAGAGATTAAAAATAAAGAATAGAAGTGTTAAATCTGCAATTATTACAACAAAAATTCTGAGCCTGTTACCTTTAAGATAAAGAGAAGACACAGTTGCAATTGCACAGTAAATACCGCCGCCAATAATAAAAGGAATATTTAACTGTCCTACTGCAAAAGCTCCATAGAGAAATACTATCCATCTGAGAATAATAATAAGTTTATTAATATATGTCGGCTCATAGTATGTCTCTGTAAGGTACTTTAAAAATTTGTTCATACATGCCATCCTTTCTACAATAGCTATCAGCTAGCCGAATGCTTTATATTATACATATTCTTTTTCAATCCTGCCTTTTAATTCGGAAAGTTTTATCAATGCTTCTACAGGTGTTAATCTTTCCACATCAATATATCTTATTTCATCTATTAAAGGATTGGGAAGAGTTGAAAAAAATTCCAGTTGTAAAGATTGTAACATAGAATCTTTTTTATAAATAACCGGTTCTATTTTTTCAATACTTTCCAGAATATATCCTGCTCTGTTTAATAGTTTATCAGGTAGTCCTGCCAGTTTTGCGACTTTCACCCCGTAACTTCTGTCAGTACCGCCGGGGAAAATCTTCCTTAAGAATATTACATCATCCCCCTTCTCCTTTACAGCTACTCTATAATTTTTAACTCCGGCAAAATGTTCTGCCATCTGAGTAAGTTCATGAAAATGAGTCGTAAAAAGCGTTTTTGCTTTTACATTCTCATATATATATTCAGCCACAGCCCAGGCAATACTCAGGCCGTCATAGGTACTTGTGCCTCTGCCTATCTCATCAAGGACTATAAGGCTTCTGTTTGTGGCATTATTAACAATATCTGCTACTTCCTTCATTTCAACCAGAAAAGTACTCTGCCCCATTACAAGGTCATCAAAAGCACCTATTCTGGTAAATATTCTGTCAACAATCCCTATACTTCCTGATTCTGCCGGTATAAAACTGCCTGTCTGTGCCATAATAACACATAATGCAGCCTGTCTCAAATAAGTCGATTTGCCTGCCATATTTGGCCCTGTTATAACAAGCAATACATGATCGGAGCAATCCATATAGAGATCATTGGGAACAAATTTCTCCTTACCTATTATTTCTTCTATAACAGGATGGCGACTTCCTTTTAAAATTATTTTTGTACTTTTATTTACTTCAGGTTTTACATAATTATTACTTACTGCAACATCTGCCAGAGTGGACAGTACATCAAAAACAGCGAGAACATCCGAAGTTATAAGGACATCAGAAGAATATTCTGCAATCCGACTTCTTATATCACAGAAAAGTTCATATTCAAGTTCTTTAAGTCTTTCAGATGCGCCGAGAACTTTGCTTTCATAATCTTTCAGTTCAGGCGTAATAAATCTTTCTCCCTGAGATGTTGTCTGTTTCCTTATATAATTTTCCGGAACAAGATGTAGATTGGATTTAGTTACTTCGATAAAATAACCGAATACTTTATTATATCTGACCTTGAGAGATTTTATGCCTGTCCTGTCCTTTTCCTGTTTCTCCAGTTCTACTATCCACTGTTTCCCGTCATAACGGTGTGTTCGGAGATTATCAACTTCTTCATTAAATCCTGTTTTTATAATATTACCTTCTTTAATTGACAGAGGCGGATCATCATCAATAGCTTTATC
>CALARM010000289.1 GCA_937888925.1 uncultured Synergistia bacterium
CATAATAAAAGAATATCTTTCCTTTTCCCTGTGTATGAATTGATTTATTGCCACCATCATCATCGGGATATATGGAGTTATTATTAAGTCCCACCAGATTTCCTGTTATATTTATATCTCCTTTGCCTACCGTGAAATTAGCTCCTACTACCCTGCCTATATTATTCAGTGTTGCCTGACTGTATTCAGGCGGTAAAGGATTGACTATTTCCCAGGTTTTACTGCTTTTATCATATTCATAGAGTTTTCCGCTGTATGTATAAGGGCTTGATGTCATATCACATTCTATATCAAGTTTGTAATTACTGAAATCATAATCAGTTCCATTGTAATCTATTTCTACATTATTAATACTGTATTTTACACCATTCTGAGTTTTGATAGAAGCTACACTTATAGATGCAGGAGCAGGCTCTACAGGAGGAGAAGGATTATAGCTAAATATTATTTTATCACTCCCGTCAGAATAGGTCTGGCCTAATTTATATTCTATTACATTTCCCTGTGTAGCAACAGGAGAATCTTCATTTAAAGGTATTAACCACATATCATCATCTGAATAAAGAACGCCTTTCACATCAATATTAGATTGATTGTTTGTAGAGAGTATAAGATCATCACCTGAGAGGGCTATTGCTTCACTGCTGTGCATGCCGTAGATATATCCCATCTTGCCCCTTGATACAAGGGTTCCTTTTCCCTCTACTTCTGCTCCTATCGCCACATGAGAGTCAGAATAAAGACTGTGGTCATTTAGATGAAGGGTAAGTTTCGGACATATATTTGTTTCTTTTATTAATGAATTTTGATATATCTCCGAAAGGCTTTTCGGAGGTTCTCCGTAAAGTACTGAAAATTGTTCACCACTTATGCAGAATACATTGGGTTGCGGGTTTTTATAGGAAGGATCTTCCGGATTATAGGCCAGATATTTTAGAGGAGTTTTGTAATCGTCTGATCCCGGTTTACTTGTATCATCTTTGCATACATAAATATCTTTTACAAGATCCAGGTCACAGAGTAACTTGTCTCCTTCTTCATTTACCTTAAGATCGAGCCCTAATTCTCCGTTACTCTGCCCCTGCTGAACAAACTTTGTAAGATTTCCTTCTGAATCCAGTTTTGCCAGGCCGAATACATAACCGCATGAATTAATTACCTCATCGGGAGGAGGTTTGTTTCCCCAGTTGTTAGTTTCATCAAGATTGAAAGAAACATCTCCTATTTCACTCATAGGCCCTGTATGCTTCCACGTAGCCCCCATAGGTTCGATACTTTCAGTTTTTTCTTTCCATTCTCCTGTCAAAGGATCCTGATATTTTACCTGCCTCGATGCCGTTAGCTCCCATTCCACACCTACCCAGTATTTTGTAGCTACAACTCTGTCCCATCCAAGAACGTTCCCGTCTGCGTCTTTAAACTCATTTTCCCCTTTTGCCCCCATAACGGTAATCCAGTCCTGAGTTGATTTGGCGGTAAAATTAACATTCCAGCCATCTTCAGGCTTATAGGTTGTCTGTTTCAATTCTTCAACATCAGGAGGGAAGCCATCTTCATTACAACCTTTAAATTTACTCAGCAGGCCGGGTACATATTTTTCTGCAGACAGGCTTCCCCCCTTTGATTCAAAACCTTTTACAGCAGCATTTATTTGATTTAAATCCTGTCCCTCTTCATTTTTTATCCCCGGTGTTATATAATATCTCGGTGTAACTATAAATGTCCCCGGTTCCACTTCCTTCGGCCCTGTATCTTTTGCATTTTTAAGGACATTGTCTATATCAATGTCTTCAAATTCTTCTCTGCCATCAGGGTTCATAGCCACAACTACATCTTTTTCCTGAGCCCTGTTTAATGTTATGGGGCCTACTGCAGATGCCACTCCTCCAAGCATATCTACATTTCCGCTGCCCAGTTCTGATTTGATACTATAGTAATTTGCATCATTTATATCTCCTGTATTTCCGTCCCAGTTTGAATGTATATAACCGGGAGCAGTAGAATTATTACCGAATATTTTTATATCTCCGGCACTTTCAAAATCTATCTGGCCATCTGAATTTATCGGATAGGGATATATGTCATTTCTTATAAAAATAACCTTCACGTATTTTATCGGGCCATCGTCATTTTCTCCTCCTGCTTTACCTATACAGATGAGTTCGGCACTGTAGGCAGGAATGGTTCCCGATAGTTTTGTATCGCCAATTTTACTTCTATCTACAGGGTTTTGTCCTTTAAGATTATTATATGAAAGGTACTGGCTTCCTGTAAAATTTATATAGGCAGTGGCTCCTTTTAAATGAAGAGTAATATTTGCATTGGAATCCGGGGTATCATCAGATGTTGGAGTAGTTTCATGATTTGGATCCCACACAGCCCACGGGCGATCGGGAATATTCAGCCTGGTCATGGCATATTCTGCCGCAGCTTCTGCAGCTTTCAGAGCAATCATTTTCTGTTCTATATTTCCCATCATTTGAAGATGGTTCGTACTTATGAAAACCATAGATACAGTAAGCATTGTCAGAAGAACTGTTAAGAGGAGTATACTGATGAGAACCATACCTTTATCTGAATTTTTCATAAAATTTCTCTCCTTTTTCCTGGCAGATTATTACAGAATATTTCTGTAAACAAATATTTAATTTTTCGGTTCCACCGATGCCTGTAATTCAAAATAGTCGGTACCTTTATTGTTTGCCGTGCCTGAAATAGAATAATTCGCACCATTTTGTTTTCTATTACTGATGGCTTTTCTGTATGCCAGTTTTATTTTTACAATGAAACCGTCTCTCGTAACATCAAAAGTATCTACATTCGTAGCTATTTCTCTGTGCTCGGGAGAAGGGGAAGAAGGCACTGTCAGTAAAGATTCTATATTACTTACCGGTACAGGCATGGCTCTTTCTCCATGATCAATATATCTTCTGTAAAGTTTTTTTGGTATGTTTATACCATTTGGATCTGTGTCAGTATCCTGTTCATGAACATAATATATTATATATCCATGCCAGACAGGTGTTCCGAATTTGTCTTTTTGATATTTGAATTCCCCATCTTTTACAGGAGATTCGAAGCATATATATTCATGAACAATATCTCCTGTATGTCTCTCATGACCTGCCATATCCAGAACAATAGATCTCTGGCTTGCTATAGACATTTCATGAACCATTCTCCTTAGGATTATTTCACCGTTATTCTGCAGGTCAGTACGTTTTTCTCCTATATTCCATGCTTTAAGACCTGAGTCCAGAATTGTATAGATAGCAACCAGGATAAAGGAGAAAATTGCTATTACTATAGCCAGTTCAGCAATAGAAAATCCACCTTTTTTATGTGAATATCGCCACCGGTAGCCCGTATTTTGAGATAGTAATGTCGGTTTCATTGAAAACTTTATCATTAAAAAAATTCCTGTCTTTTTTACTGATATCTGGATACAAGGCTTTCCAGAAAAATTTTTTTAGAACCAATTTTACCTTCCTGCCAGTATACTTCAACACTGACTTTTTTTATATTATCGGCATAATCTGTTAAGGAATATATGTAATGGAAATCGCCTGTACCTTTTATTGTAACAGTTCCTTCTGATTCTATAGAAACACCACCGGGATCCCATATAGAATAATTTCCTGCTGGATTAATATTACTCTCATTAAACTTTATTACCCTGTTATCGGAAATAACGGTATTTAATCTATCACCTTTTATTTCTCCGGCAGAGTTTAATGTTTTCATAAGATTATGAGATTCGGAGATTTTCCTGTCGGCAAGATTTAATGCTGTAGTCCTTATACGACCTTTCTCTATGGCATTAAGGCCATAAACAAATACACCGCACATCATTACAAGCAAAACCCCTGCCAGACCTGTACCAAGTAAAATTTCAACAAGAGTAAATCCTTTTTTCATCAGGAATAGATAGATCCTTTCAAATTTAAATAAAGCTTATAAGATTTCAAAGGTAATTATAGCAGTTTTTTTTAATTACTTCAAGTGGAAATTTTTTTTACACTATAAAACAATTGTTATAATCTATTAAATAATTGAATTTTGTGTTATATTAATTTTATAAATATGAATTTTAAAGGATCCCCTATTAACATGTATATAAATCAAATAAAAAAGGCATGGTTATTTATTATAGCTATAGTTTTTTATATTTTAGGTGTCTTTGTTTATACAATGTGGAATTATTTTTCCCTTAAAGAAGACATAATGAAAAATATTGATAAGAGGCTGTATATAGGTGCAAATGCAATAAAATATATCCTTCCCGAAGATTTCCATGACAGGGCGAAAAATAAACAATCTATAACAGAAGAACAGGATTGGAAGAATATAACATTACTTTCCGATTATGCAAACAGGTCAGGTTTTAAATACCTTTATACGGTCATTAAACAGAATGGTCATATATATATTACATCTTCAAGTGCCACAGATGAAGAATTAAAAAAAAATGAGGAAGTCAGGTATTTTAGCATATATGACGATTGCAGTGATGAATTGAAAGAAACTTTTAATAAAAAAGAACCTGTTTATGTTACCTATACGGACAGATGGGGGACTTTTCGTACAGTAGTAATTCCTGAAGTGTCAAAAAAAGGGATTTTTTATCTTTCAGGAGCGGAATATAATATCAGTTATGTCTCTAAATTTCTGGATGAACATTTGATAATATCTTTTCTGTGGGGTCTTTTCTTCCTTCTTCTCGCAATTCCGTTGATTTTAAACTACAGTTATATACAGAAACTATATATAAAAGAAATCCGGAAAGAAATAGCAGAGAAGACTGAGACAGAAAAAAATTTAAAAATTACTTCGGAACAGTTAAAATTAAAGGAAACACAGCAGAGGGCATTACTCGATAATATTCCTGATATAGCATGGCTTAAGAACAGAGAAAGTCTTTATATAGCGGCAAATGAACCTTTTCTTATGACCTGTGGCGTTAAGGATGTAATAAATAAAAACGATTATGATATATGGCCTTCTCATATGGCGGAAAAATATATAAAAGATGACAGAGAAATTATAAATTCAGGCCTGAGAAAAGTAATGGAAGAGCCTATTGCCGATAAAACAAAGAGAATGGAATGGGTTGAAACCATTAAAAGTCCTATCTTTGATGATAAAGGTTATGTCATAGGTATAGCAGGAATTTCCAGAGATATTACCCTTCGTAAAGAAGCTCAGGA
>CALARM010000290.1 GCA_937888925.1 uncultured Synergistia bacterium
AGAAAAATTCGTTTTTTATATAGTATTAAAAATTAAATAAGGGTTAATTTATTGTTTGTAAAACAAAGTAAATAAGGCAAATTATTTTTCTTCGTAAGAGCCTGTCAGGCAGAAGCTGATAAAATGGTTACTAATTTACCTGGTGCGGTAATAAGAACTAATAACTCAATTAATGTGACAATGTCAGGATAATAAAATAATAACATATGAAAAATGGAGTAAATATGAAGATTAAAGTTGGATTTCTACAAACATCCCCTGTATTTGGAGAAATACAGAAAAATCTATCTCGTTCACTGGAGATGATTGAAACACTTGATGCAGACCTGATAGTTCTTCCTGAACTGTTTAATACAGGTTATTTTTTCACAGAAAAAAGTGAGCTTGAACAACTTGCAGAGTCCGCCTTTGACGGAAAAACAGTCAAAACAATGATTGAAGTGGCAAAAAAGAAAAAAGCTTTTATTGTAGCAGGACTGGCAGAAGAAAGTGATGGATATTTTTATAATTCTTCTGTATTTATAGCACCTGACGGAAAAGTTAATGTTTACAGAAAAGCCCACCTCTTTTATAAAGAAAAACTTGTTTTTTCAAAAGGAAATACTCATTTCCCTGTTTACGATACCACTATGGGTAAAATAGGCATGATGATCTGTTTTGACTGGATATTTCCTGAAGTCTGCAGAAGTCTTGCTCTAAAAGGAGCACAGATAGTATGCCAGCCTGCAAATCTTGTTCTTCCCCACTGTCCTCTTGCCATGAGAGTTCGCTCTATTGAAAACAGGATTTTTACCATTACTGCCAATCGCATAGGTTCAGAAGAAAAAGAAGGAGAAAAACTCACTTTTATAGGGATGAGTCAGGTTGTAAATACAAAAGGAGAGGTTCTTATACAGGCCAGTTCTGATAAAGAAGAAGCAATGAGTATTGAAATAAATTTATCTGAAGCTCTCAACAAGAAAATTACAGAATACAATGATGTATTTGACGACAGAAGAGAAGAGTTTTATAATTTACAAAACTCTTTTTATCCTGTCCTGTAACAAATATATATTTCCATAATTTAACAAGAAATTGATAATCATACAGGAGAAGATAATGGTTTTAACATTCCCTCAAACTCTGGATATAAAAATATTCGAATATAATAATAAAAAATATGTACTCGATATTTATACATCAACCTTTCTGGAACCTGACGACATAACTATTGATATAATCGAACATGCCGGGAGCATGGATATGAACAGCCTTCTCAGTCTTCTTTATCATAAATATGGTTCTGTAAAACCACTGGAAGCTCTACAAAAATTTTGCAAGTTAAAGGGCAGAGGTATATTATCAAGCATTGAAGAAAGTCCCAGAAAAAAATTTATACCTCATGATATGCCTGTAAATTCTTTTTCTATAAACCTGACATATGACTGTAATCTCAGATGTAAATATTGCTATGCCGGTGAAGGTAATTACGGGATGCACAGAGATTATATGGATATCTGTACAGCAGAGAAAGTAGCAGATTTTTTAATTAAAACTTCCGGTGAAGCAAACAATATATCAATCCTTTTTTTTGGCGGAGAACCTCTTATGAATTTTAATATCTTAAAATATTTCGTTTTATACTGTAACAGTAAAGCAGATAAAAAAACTGACTATACTGTTGTAACAAATGGAACTCTTCTCACTGACAAGATAATGGAATTCTTTAATGAATATAATATAAAAATTCAGGTAAGTATAGACGGTAATAAAAAAATACAGGATTTTTTAAGACCTTTTCCAGGTAATATCGGTTCTTACGATATAATAGAGAGAAAAATAAAAAAAATTACTTCAGACCATAATGAAAGATGTTCTGCAAGAGCTACTGTTAATCATAACAACCTTGAACTTACTGGCATAACTAAAGAATTACTTAATATGGGTTTTAAATATATGAGTCTGGAAATGATTACTTCTCCGGAAAGTAATGAATTGCATTTGACAGAAACAGATGCCGGACAATTACTTGTAGAATATAAAAAACTTGCAGATTACTATTTAAATCAAATAAAAGAAGGGAACAGGTTTATTATCGAAGGTTTTTCAAAAACATTTAATTCTACCTGTAATAATATGCGGAAGTTTTACGGATGTGGTGTTGGCCGGACATTTATAGCTATATCTCCCGGAGGAGATATTTATCCATGCCATCGCTTTCAGGGCATGAAGGAATGGAAAATAGGAGATATATACAATGGTATAGATAGGCACTTCAGGAACATGTTTTTGAATATTTTTGTAGAAAATATTGAAGACTGTGCAGGATGCTGGGCAAGATATTATTGCGGCGGCGGATGTATAATGGAATCTATGGTTTATAATAATTCAATTTACAAACCTCCTGAAAGACTCTGTAACATCAGAAAATATGAAATTGAACTGGCTCTGTCCATTTATGCAGATCTTGTAAAAGACAATAAAGACTTTTTAGATAGCTTATATAGTAATAAAATATAACAGATAAAAAAAAGTTAACAAATTATTAACATATATTTATTGAAAAATATTTATATTTACACTAATATAGTTATTATTAAATAAAGCTTAATTTTAATAAGGAGTGATAGAAGATGCCAGGAATTCAAGGTTTTAACCAAACAGCCAGTTATGATTTTAGCGGTAAAGGTGTTAGTTTAACAATAGGTGAAGGCGGTAAGATGGGAATTGTTGATAGTAATGGCAATTCACTATCTTTGCAGGATCTTTTGAAAATCGGCGACCAGAAGAACACTGAAGATCCCGAAATGACCAGAATGGAAGACTTACGAAAAATAGCTTATAATTCCGGCTGTCGTGATACTATGAATCAAATGGAAGCCATGAGGGAATTGAAAGAACTGGAAAAAAAACAGGGAAATGAAGAAACAGTGATAAATATGGGTTGTCGTGATTTAAATTCCGGCTGTCGTGATACTATGAATCAAATGAGGTAATCTAAAGGATATCTAAGAACCAGAGTGCTTTTACAATAGTAAAAGCTTTTATAATTTATTTAACGGATTTTTTCATATACTCTGATATATTTTTCACATATAATTTAGAAAGGAAGAAGCACAAATGATAATTAAAGGGAATGTCAGTCAGACACAATTACCGGCAGAACAGAAAGTAAAAACACAGCCGCAGACAACAGAACCAAAAGATAATGTTGAAATAGGAACAAATACAGAAAAAAACGATTTTGTTCTTACACCGGCACAGAAACAGGAACTTAAAGAAATCGCTAAAGAAATGGGTATAAACCTTGGTCAGGAAGGTGTTACTCTTACTGAAGAACAAAAGAAAGAACTTGTTAACAAAGCTCTTTCTGAAATTGACAAGGCAGCAAAAGTAGGAATTGCAACTATCTCTGTAGTAAAAGGGGGATTTTCAGGTATAAGGGGATTGGCATGCGGTCTTGTAGGATTGGGTGCAGCAGCTATTGGTGCTAAAGTAGGAGCCGGTGCAATAGGTGGACCTATAGGAGTGGCAGTAGCCGCATTAGCTATGGGTGGATATGGAGTTTACAGGGAACTTAATCCGAAAAAAGGAATTCTCGCAGAATTTAAAGAACATTATTTTGGAAACCTTAGTAAACAAACACCTGAAGAAAAAGTAAAGAATGCTGTAATCAGGGGAGTAACAGATGCAGCAGCTACAGCATTGGGAGGACTGGTTCCTTATGGTGCAATAACCCTTGCTCCTCTTGCGACAGGAGCGCCGGCCGGGATTAAGACTGCAGTAAATTTATCACATGGTCTGGACCATCTACAGGAAGCCATAATAAATGAACTTAATACTCCTGAAGGACAGGAAGCACAGAATCAAATATTAAATGAAATAAATAATCAACTTAAGACAGAGTAATAATTAGAACAGATAATTAAACTAAACTACAGGGCAGTTGCCCTGTTATGTGACGCGTTACATATTTTAGTAACGCGTCACATATATAATTATTTAGCCAGCACCTTAACATTCCTCAAAAGAAGTAAAAGAGCGAGGCCTGCAGTAATTATTACACCGGTACCTGTCATGAGTAAATTCCTGTTTGACCCTTTGCTGTCTGCAGGAAGCTGAACAGATGCAGGAGATGCAGAAGGTTCCACTGTCACAGGCACAGGAGTGGCCTCAACCTTCTCTCCTGATTGTTCCTTAATCTC
>CALARM010000291.1 GCA_937888925.1 uncultured Synergistia bacterium
CTACGGCATTAACAACAGATGTGCCATGAATACCTGTAACCCATATAAGCTGTATAAGAAGATTTATAAGTATTATGGCGACAAGACCGTCACCTGTTCTTACCAGAGGAGTCAGAATCCATGAGAGAAAAACATGTATATCTACAATCATGGTTAAACCCCATATGAGAGTTAACACGACTATACTTGGTATAAGAGAAGTAAAAGCTCTTGCCACGGCAGGAGGAACACCTTCAGGGAGAGAAAAAAAGAGCTTTTTCGACATAATAAATCTTGTCAGTTCTACCGTAATAAAAGAACAGAATATAGCAACAAAAAGACCTTTTCCTCCAAGTTTATCTACAGGAATTACCCATTCAGGTTTAACTCCTGCCGGAAGAAGAACTTTTTGAGGCAGAATGGTAAGAAGGAATGAAGCTGCAGATAAAATACCTGTAGCCAGACTGTCCATTTGATATGTCTGTGAAAGACTGAAGGCAATTGAAAAGGCTGCATAAAGAGCCATAAATCCCATAGACAACCTGTACGGTATCAGAAGATTGGGACTTACATAATCCTGGTAAAATTTCACCTTATCTACAATCCATCTGCTATAATCAGGCTCTTTGATAAAATCTACAGGAAGCTGACCGAGCAGGAGAAAAATACTCCCTGTAATTATCATAGGAAGAACTGAAATAATACCATCCCTGACAGCACGAAGATGTTTTTGTTCTGAAAGTTTTGTCAGAGGCGGCATTAAAACTTTTTCTATAATTTTTAAATATTTTTCCATATCATTATCCGGGTGAAAATAAAAACATAAGAATAATTATTACAGCAATAAAGGCAATTACAAGAAAGAGGCAGCAACTGAAACCATAAACTATCCACATAAGATTAAAACCTTCACTCCCCTTTTTTTCCAGAGAACTTACAGGAAATGTTGCAAGAGGTTTGGCACACTCAGGACAGATTATTGCACCATGGGGAATTTCACATCTACATCTGGGACATTTCATAGATAATACACCTCTTTATTTCGTGACACATGACATGTAACGTGTGACAGATGATTTTCCACTCACGACTCACTGCTCACTATTTTTATACCACAGGGGATATTCCAGCACACAGCCTCTGTAAAAATATTTTATTATTTCGACAGAAGTCATACCCCTGTCAGCCATACCTTTAGCACAGAACTGACACAGTCCTGCGCCATGGCCCCATCCTCCTCCTCTAAAAGAAATAGTATTTTCATCAGGTTTATATACATAAAACAATGTACTGGGAAGAGCATCTTTAGCAATTTTTCCTTTACTCGTAAGCCATCTTATTTTATCTTTTTCAACCCTGTATTCTCCTTCCGTTCCTTTTACAAGTAAAATCTTTACCCTCCCGTCGGAGGTTCTTTCTTCTACTGATATATCAACAAGATCTCCGAGTTTTATCTGTGTATTAAACGTTACAGCCAGTCCCTGAGAAAGGATATCCTGTAAATCCGTTTTGCTGTAACTCCTTTCCCATCGAAACAACTTTGACTCCTGACAGAAACATTCTCCGGGATTATCTATAAATTGCCGGAAAGTTTCTTCTGACTGGAAAGAAGAATATACAGGATTTACCTGTGCCGGCACTGATTTTAAATAATCTACCGGTGAAGCGAGCCAGACATTTTCTATATTTGCCGTTATGCCTCCGCAGGTAGAATGATATACTGTATCTGCAAGTTCTGATCCGTAAAATACCATTTGATGTATTGTTTCCCTGACTGCACTGTTTGTCTGAGGAGTTTCATTCTCAATACCTCCGTAGACCTGACAGTGCTGTGCTGCACAGAGGTCAAAACCGTCTTTATCATGTTTTTTCAGATGTTTTAATGTATAGGTTCTGGCTACTATAGCCTGTGATTTCAAAGCCTCCTGAGGGAAAGAAGAAGGCATTTCATTTGGTACCACCCCTGCCAGATATTCATCCAGACTCAATTCATTCACTACCGTAATAAAACCTTTAGAATTAAGAGAAACCTGAAAGTCCCCTCTGTAACCTTTCAGGGTATAGGTACCATCAGTATTTTCCGTGATAAGTTTCAGTACATTATCTCTCTGGTGCGGTTTTATTTTTACAGGTTCTATGAAAAAATTATTCGGGTCAACTGGAAGTTCAGGAACTTTTACAGATAATACCTGACTGCCATTTAAACTCATTTCTCCGTCTTCCCCGTAAAAGGAAAACCCGCCATCACAGCTTATATAACAGGATTTTAAATTCTGATAGAGCCCCAGTTTAATAATCCTGCCTCCCTGAGGAAGAGGGAGAGGAGGGGCAAGAGGAGAATTATAAGGAAAACTTTCCATAATATCAATCTTCAGATTTATATTATGTTTTTCTCTAATATCATGGCCGTTAATATCATAGATTTCCTTACATATAAGGGCAGGATTAAAGGTAATATCCCTTAAACAGACTTCTTCCCCTGCTGCTTCACACCCTGCAAGAGGGGAAATCATGTAAAACAAAAAAAATAGTAAAAATATATTATTTTTCATATATCTCCTTAATTTCACAATCCGTGATGCATGTGTTTTCACCGGTATCGGGCGAACACGGTTCGCCCCTACTGCTCACTGGTCACAGTAATCACTGGTCACTGGTCACTGCTCACTGTAATCACTGCTCACTGTAAACCCCTTACCAGAAACTGAATTTTTTCTTCTGTCCCACATATTCCTGTGCTGCTTCAGGTTCAGGCACAGGTTCAGGCATACTGAAAGCCTCTTTCTCAACGGCATAACGATATGCATCTTCCCTTGATATCAGGCCTTTTATCATAAGATCTTTAAGTGACTGATCCAGACTCTGCATACCATCTTTTCTTCCTGTTTGAATCATAGACAGTATCTGATAGGTTTTCCCTTCTCTTATAAGATTACGCACTGCAGGAGTTCCTATAAGTATTTCTGCTGCAGGAATCCTCCCTGTTCCATCTTTTTTTTTCAGGAGAGTCTGTGCTACTACAGCCTGAAGAGACTCTGAAAGCATAGTTTTAATCTGGTTTTGCTGTCCTTCCGGGAAAGCATCTATAATCCTATCCACAGTTTTTGCAGCACTTGACGTATGAAGAGTTCCAAAAACTAGATGACCTGTCTCAGCTGCAGTAATTGCAAGAGATATTGTTTCAAGATCCCTCATTTCTCCTACGAGTATATAATCAGGATCCTCACGGAGAGCATCGCGGAGAGCATCTGAAAAAGAATGAGTGCTCGGACCGACTTCTCTTTGATTGATTACACAATTTTTCTTTTTATGAATAAATTCGACAGGATTTTCAATAGTTATAATATGTCCTTTTTTCGTTTCATTCACACAGTCTATTATAGATGCCAGAGTAGTTGATTTACCGCTCCCTGTAGGGCCTGTGACAAGTACGAGACCTTTATGATAATCTGTTAGTTTTTTTATAGTTTCAGGCAAACCAAGCTTCTCAATAGGAGGTATTCTCTCCGGTATAATTCTGAAAACTGCTCCGAGACCGTAAATCTGATGAAAAACATTGACTCTGAACCTGGCAAGTCCTTCGTAAGATATGGAAAGATCAATACTTAAATCTCTTTCCAGTTGAGCTGTCTGTTCTTCTTTTAGAACATCATATATCATTCTCCTGCATTCTGCTGCACCGAGAGCTTCAGGAGACTCTTCAATTCCTTCCATCTCCCCGTGAATTCTGATCATAGGGGGATTACCTGTAGTAATATGAAGGTCTGACCCCCCCTGTGCCACTGTAATAGTGAGCAGCTCCGATATATCTGTAATAGCCAAGTTAAACGTCACCACCTTTTAGAACATCTTCTACCATTTGCAGTAATTTTACTGTATTAAAAGGTTTTCTTATATATCCTGTAACACCCATTTTTTTAATATTTTCCAGATCTTTATCCTGAGATTTTGCAGAAACTATAATTACAGGAATAGACATAGTGGATTTATCCATTTTAAGTGCCTGAATGACTTCCAGTCCGTCCATTTTAGGCATCATAATATCAAGCAATATGAGATCGGGCAGTTCCACTTTCGCCCTCATAACTGCTTCCTCTCCGTTATATGCCACTATAGTATCATAATCTTCCTGAAGAGTTATTCTCAAAAGCTTTACAATAAATTTATCATCATCTACAAGCAAAACTTTCTTTTTTACCACAGTAT
>CALARM010000292.1 GCA_937888925.1 uncultured Synergistia bacterium
ATTCTCCAGGGAGCCCATATAACATCCATAAATCATCAGTCCTTCTATTTTATTATAATCAGATCGTAAGGAAAATTTCCTGCCGGAATTTCTTTAACCGGTTGATCTGTTATTATATCTATGATAGATATAGTATTTGATCCGCCATTGGCAACATAAAGCCTTTTTTTCTCCTCCCATAGAGCCATACCTGCAGGGTTTTTGCCAACATCTATGGTTTTTATTACTTTCTGCTCTTTACAGTCGATAACTGATATACTGTTATCCTGATAATTTGTTACATAAATTTTAGTTTCTTCAGGTAATAAGAGACATCTTTTCGGACTTTTTCCGACTTTTATTGTCGATTTTTCACCTGTTTTTTTCTTTATTGCAGAGAGTGAACAACTTACCTGATTTACAACAAAAAGATATTCGGAAGAAACTGCTCCGCTGCATGGAAATTCTTCAGTTTCTATGGTTTTTATAATGGTATTTGAACCGGTGTCAATTACTGACACACTGTTTGATCTTCCGTTTAATACATAGAGGAGCCCTTCTTTATTATCAAAACAAAGGTTTACAGGCATTTTCCCGGTATTTATTGTCCCTGCCTGTTTGTTTTCTTTTATATCTATAACAGATACGTTATCAGAATCACTGTTTGCTACATAGACAAAATTTTTCGTAGCAACTACAGATGCAGGTTTTTTCTCTACACTTATATGGCCGGTCAGAGTAAGTTTTTTGGAAAAATTTAATAATGTTATGGTATTATCACCGCTGTTTGCTACATAAACAGTAGAATATTCACTGCTTATTCCCAGTCCCTGAGGGTCTTTGCCGACAGGTATGGTTTCTTTTATATTTTCTTTTTCCAGATTAATTGCAATAACTTCATTTGAGTAATAACTGGTGGAGAGAATGGTAGAAGGTGCTTTTACAACAGTCTGTGGTGTGACAGAAGCATGGTTCGGAACGAGTAATATATTTTCCTTTATATGTTCTCCACCATTAATAAATACTGTTTTACTGTTGTCTTTATATCCTTCTTTCGTGATGAGAATTACAATTGAACCGGGAAAATTACTCAGTTCATATCTGCCTTTATCATCAGTAGAACATGAGATTTTTGTATTTACCATTTCTACTGTTGCGCCTTTGATAACTTTTCTGGTTATAGAATCTATGACAGTACCTTCTATAGTACCTATAACAGGAGCTTCTGGAGTCTTTACAGGTGTTTTTACTTCATTATTACACCCCAGAATAAATATGAGAATTATGGCTATAAGATATTTTTTAAAAGGGAGCATTTATTTATTTCCCTTGTTCAAGTCTGGTCGGATCTTCAGGTGTAAATAAACTATCCGGTATACCTACATTTACAGCTGCCTGTTTGTAGACAATATAGGCATTCAGTTTTCCATCACTATATCTTTCTATTTTATGAGGTATCCATCTATTGTCATTTACCTGTTTTGCATCTTTATACATAGTAGTTTTAGTTACTTCTCTCGCTTTATCTCCTTCTCCTTCCATTACTTTATATTCTTCTTTGAGTGGTACATATTGTTCCGTATCTACCCATACAGTAAGAAGCTTTGCCTGAGGGTCTTTTTCATTTGCAATACTTATTACATAGGCATTTCTATCTCCTACTTTTTCCTGATTTACAACTGTATAGTTTCTGAATTGATCCTGGGGCTGAATATCTACACTGAAAGGAAGATATGGTGAGTGGTGATGATCATCTTCTTTCTTTTTTAACGGCCACGTCGTATAGGTACTGTACTGCCAGTCAATTCTGCCGTCTCTTATGGTTATAACAAATAGATCCATCTGAGTACCTTCCATGGTGATTGTTTTCTCTGTTCTTATTTTATTTGGAGCAGCAAAGAAAAGTTTTGCCCTGGCAAAGGATTGCATTACATTCTTTGCTTCCTGCTTACCGGGAGCAGGGCCAAAAAGTTCCAGTTCTATCATCATATCCTGTATTTTCCCCAGGCTGGTTGCCATATAAAGATTTTCCATGATTTTCTTTGCATCGGGGGCTGAATAGGCCAGTTGAGTAGAAAATATAATCACACATAATATTAAAAAAAACTTTCTAATCATTTGATTACCTCCGTTTTCTTAATAGTAAGCTTTCAGTTGATGAACGCTTATTATTATAACATAAGTTACCATGAGTGACAAGGATAGTGTTTTTTTACGACAGGTAGTTTCACTTTTACTAGAAATTACACTTGTATATAAAATTACCTGTCATTTTCAAACGCAATCCCTTTATGATTGTAATATTGGATTTTTTCTGTTATAATATCTGGGTCATCATATCATAAATATCATATGGGAATGGAGATATTATTTTAGAATATGTCAGAAGAAAGCGATAACAGAATCGAACAATTGTTAGATTTACTTGAAGAAAGTCTTTCTATGTATTCTACTCTTAAGACGGATGTTTTGCTTCATAATATTATGGAATCTGCCACAAGAATTATGAAATCAGAGGCAAGTTCTCTTATGCTTCTTGATGAGGAAACAGATGAACTGGTTTTTGAAGTTGCCCTTGGTGAAAAAAAGGAACTGCTGAGTAAAATTCGTATTAAAGTCGGTGAAGGCATAGCAGGAGAGGTAGCAAAATCAGGTATTCCGATTCTTGTAAATAATGTTTCTTCAGATACCCGTTTTTGTTCAAAAATAGATGACCTTACCGGTTTTAAAACAAAATCCGTTATCTGTGCCCCCTTAAAAGTAGACAGTAAGCTTATAGGTGTGGCAGAGGTATTAAATCCTGAAGGGGGAAAGGATTTTACAGAAGAAGATGTCAGACTCTTTACAATCTTTTCCAGACTTGCTGCTATGTCTATTCAGAACAGCAGGATATATAGTAATTTGCAGGATCTCATGATTAAAGAAACTCAGAACCAGATTAACAGGCTTGAAGTCATGAGCCATATCTCAGGTGTAACGCTCAGTGCTATGGATTTCAGTAATCTTCTCAAGGTTATGCTTGAAATAGTTATACAATCTCTCGATCTTGAAGCAGGAGTTATTTATTTAATGTCTGAAAAAAATGGTGATATATTTCCTGTAGTCTTTAGAGGTTTTTATGAAGGTTCACTTCTTAAAAAACAAAAATTGAATATAAGTGAGCAAATAGTTCGTGAAGTTATAGTAACTCATAAGCCTTTAAGAATGGAAGGTTTTACAGAGAATAAACCTGAGGAAGAGGGAAATGAAGAAAACCAGGTTATCGTAGGAGTTCCTATGAAAGTAAAGGAGAAAATTATAGGTTCCATAGTTGTTTTCAGTAAAAAAGGACATGATATTCAGCAGCAGGATATAGATTTTTTAAAGACTTTTTCCAGAGATACAGCTTCTTCTCTTGAGAAAGTCGATATTCAGCAGCTTTTTGGTAAATTGAAAAATAAATCAGAATCTTATAAAAAAGCAACTTTTGAACATATTTCTCTCCAGAGTGATTCAGAAATATACCAGTTAGAAACACTTTCAGAATATATTCCCGAAGCTATTGTTATAACGGATCAGGATTTTAATATTCAGCTTATGAATAAGAAAGCGATATCTATATTTTGTATGGCACGAGAACATATAACAGGTAAAAATATTATGGATTTTCATAATACTTCTCTCCAGGAGAGAATAAAGGAAATTAAATCCAGATTTCTTTCCTGTAAAGAATTAAAAAATGAGAGTTTTATAAAAAAAGTGGAGGGAAATAAAAATTTTAACACCACTGTTTTGCCTGTTTACGATCCATGTCAGAACCTCAGGGGATTTATAATGGCTATGTCTGAAATTTTATCTGATTAGATGTTCAGGTAAATCTCGCGTCACGCGTCACGCGTCACGCGTCATTATATAAATAAAAGGAGTAATTTATGTTAAAGAAAAATTTATTTAAACAACTATTTCTCGTCTTTACTATTTTTATTTTATCTTTTTCCTGTTCCAATATAAACTTCGGTGCAGATAAAGATGCACAGGAACATAATAAACTTGGTATTGACTATCTGGATAAAGAACAATATGACCTTGCTCTTAAAGAATTTAACCTTGCCATTAAGATTGACCCGAATTATGCGGAAGCTATAAAAAACAGAGGTAATGTATATTTTTTCCAGAATAAATTCGAAGCAGCTCTTAAAGAATATTTAAAGGCAATTTCTGTGGATCCCGGCTACTGGAATGCCTATAACAATGCTGCCAATGCATACTGGGAACTTGAAAAGGTTCAGGACGCACTGGATTATTATGATAAGGCTATTAAGGCCGATCCGACTGC
>CALARM010000293.1 GCA_937888925.1 uncultured Synergistia bacterium
GAATGGGGATTATTTGATAAATACGAATGGGATCTTGTAGATTTAAGATTTAAAATCAGAAATACTTATTGCAGTAAAAAAATAAACGAGAATATCGTAATAATAGATATTGATGAATTTACACTCGGTAAAGTAGAGGAAATAGGTCAATGGCCTTTTCCCCGTTCTTATTATGCAGATCTGGTAAAATCCTTAAAAGAAGACGGGGCTCATGTTGTCTGTCTCGATATACTCCTCTCTGAACCTGACAGAACAGACCGTAATAATGATTTACTCTTTGCCAGAGCGATGAAAGAAACAAACAATGTCATTCTCCCAATGGAATTTTCAAATCAAAATCTTCCGTTTAATTCATTTAAACAGACAGATAATTTTATAGAAATCAATAAAGTCGTATTACCTGTAAAAGAATTGAAACAGGCATGTTCTCTTACAGGTTTTGTTGACATCTCACCTGAAAGTGACGGAATTTTTCGAAAAGTTAATTTAAAAAAATATTATCACGATAAAGAATTTATGTATTTTTCTCTGGCCATAGCAACATATATATTGAACGTAAAACCTGATGAATTGAATATATGGGCAGATAAAGAGGGAAAGATGTTTGTAAATTATCAGGGAGGATATAAAACATTTACCTATATACCATTTTATGAAGTATATAAAAAAACTTACAGAAAAACCAGTAAAAACTTTTTCAAAGATAAATATGTAATAATAGGTTCAAGTGCTCCGGGCCTCGGAGACCTGAAATCTACACCTGTTTCAAACCTGTTACCGGGAGTAGAAATACAGGCGACAGCATTAAATACTATACTTAACAGGGATTATATTACTCAATCATCTTTTTCTCTGGATTCAATCCTTATAATTACAGGAGCTATTATAACGGCCTGGTTTATGTCAGAATTCAGCCCTTTATGGGGTACTATAATTGCTTTATCAACTGAAGTTATAATTATTTTTATAAGTTTTATTCTCTTTTTGAATAATAATTTTCTGCTTACAACTGTTCCTGCCTGTACTGTCATAGGCACATGTTACATAAGCATAATTTCTTATAGATTAATCATAGAAGAACGTCAGAAAAGAAAATTAAAAAATATCTTTCAGAGATATGTAAGCCCACAGGTAGTAAATTTAATAATAAATTCGTCTGATAGACCTGTCCTGGGTGGAGAAAGAAAAAAAATGACTGTTTTATTTTCAGATATAAGAAATTTCACCCCTATGAGTGAAAAATTAAAACCTGAAGAAGTAGTTAATGTACTGAATGAATATTTTACATCTATGGCAGAAATAATATTTCAACATGACGGAACTATTGACAAATTTATTGGTGATTGTATAATGGCATTCTGGGGGGCTCCTATATATCACAGTGATGATGCCCTCAGAGCAGTTAAATCAGCACTGGGAATGAAAAAAAAGTTAGAAGCACTTCAGAAAAAATGGGAAAAAGAAGGCAAACCTCCCGTTGCAGTAGGTATAGGTATAAATACAGGAGAAGTTGTAGTAGGGAATATAGGTTCTCCTGAAAGAATGGAATATACTACAATAGGAGATGAAGTTAATCTTGCTTCACGGCTTCAATCAATAGCAAAAGAAGGGCAGATATTCATAAGTAGTAGTACCTACAGAGAAGTCTGTGAAGAGATAGAAGCAAAAGAAATGGCTCCTGTAAAAGTCAAAGGTAAATCAGAACCGGTAATCTTTTATGAAGTCACAGGTATTAAAGAACATAATAATAAGTAGGTGTTAATGATTGTTTCGTTTTCTTTTTTACAGACTTTTACTTGCTCATATGCTGGGAGAATTTCCTCTTCAAACAACAAAAATTTCCGAATTTAAACAGAGAAAATTCGTGGGAATTATTTTTCATTCTGTTATATACACATTAATCATATTAATCTTCTCTCTGCCCTGTATTGCAAAATTCTGGCCTTTTATAATCATCATAGGTGTTACTCATATATTAATAGAACAGGCCAGGGTTTCTGTCATAAGATATCTGAAAAAAGATAATCTGTGGATCTTTCTTATAAAACAGATACTGCATATAGTAGTAATATATTCGACTCTTTTAACAGGTAATGTCAAAAATTATTCTCCCCTGGAACCTTACAGTTTGCCTGAGACAATAACCCTATCTTTTGAAAGTTTCGGACGATTGTTTTTATATACCTATTATGACGATAAAACTATTATTTATTATGCCGGTTTTTGTTTTTCTATATTCGTCACATCATTTATAATATATTATCTGGAAAAACTTATATTACCAAAAGAAGAACAGTTGCTCATAGGAAGTTACAGAGAATTAATAGGATTCATAGAAAGAGGCATGATTACAGCCTTTGCCATTAAAGGATGGATTTTATATATAATAATCTATACAGTCATAAGATTTATAATATGTGTCATATTAAAATTATATATAAATCAGGAACTTCCATGGCGTCTTCTGATATGGGATACAATACTTAATATAACTCTTGCAGGTATATATGGTTTTATAATAAACTACTGGATTAAAATAATTTCACCTGCATGATATGCCGGTTGAGGAAGGATTTTTTTAAAAGTCATTGAATCTTTGTAAGGGCGAACTTTATGTTCGCCCTGATTTAAACATTTATGATTTAAACATTTAAAGGAAAAAAGAAAATTGCATTACTTCATAATAGGAACAGCAGGCCATATAGATCATGGCAAGACTACTCTGATTAAATCCCTCACAGGAATAGAAACAGATAGACTGAAAGAAGAAAAAGAAAGAGGTATTTCTATTGACCTTGGTTTCGCCTATCTGGATTCCGGCAGAGGAGAAAAATTCGGTATAGTAGATGTTCCGGGCCATGAAAAATTTATAAAAAACATGGTTGCAGGTGCTGCAGGTATGGATATAGTTCTGCTTGTAGTGGCTGCAAATGAAGGGGTAATGCCTCAGACAATAGAACATCTTGATATTTTAAGATTTTTATCCATAAAAAAAGGAGTTATTATTATAACAAAAATCGACGTAGCTACAGAAGAACAGATAAAAAATACAAAAGAAGAAATTCTGGATCTTGTAAAAGGGACATTCCTCGAAGGTTCTCCTGTAGTTTTATTCTCTTCTGCAGATGGTACCGGCATAAAAGAACTGAAGAAAATACTTGAAAACATGTATGACTGTGTTGAAAAAAGAGATATAACTGCGCCACTTATATTACCGGTGGACAGAGTATTCACCATATCAGGTTTTGGCACGGTAATAACAGGGACACTCCAGAAAGGTACCATAAATAAAGGGGATATTCTGGAATTTCAACCTCAGAAAAAAGAAGCAAGGGTTCGTAATATTCAGGTACACAATGATTTTGTAGACAGTGCCTGCGCAGGCCAGAGAGTAGCAGTAAATATTGCAGGTGCCGAGAAAGAAGATATAGAAAGAGGTAACTGGCTGGTATGCAGGGGAGTTTTTTCGCCTGTAAAATTTATTGATTGTCATTTTACGAGATTATCACATTATAAAAAGGAGTTCAAATCAGGACACAGAGTAAGAATTCATATAGGAACAAATGAAATAATAGGAAGAATAATCTTTACGGAAGATGATGAGATAAAACCGGGAGAGAGCAGGATGGTACAGTTTAACTTAGAAAAACCTGTTATAGCTTCCTATGGAGATCATTTTATTGTAAGAAACTACTCACCTATGGAGACTATAGGAGGAGGAAAAGTACTTTCCGGAGGAGATAAAAAACATAAAAAAACAGATAAAAAACTTATTGAATATCTCAGGGAACTTGAAAAAGGTGAAAAAAATGATAGAATAGAACAGGAAATACTTCACAGTCCCTTTCAATCTTACAGTAAATTTATTCAACAGGGTCATGAAAAGGATATAAAAAAACTTATTGAAGAGAAAAAAATAATTCTATTACAGGATAATCTGATTCATATCAGGGATTTAACGATTGTAGAAGAAGAATTAATAAAAATAGTGGCAGATTTTCATAAAAATAATCCTTTAAGAATAGGAGCAAATCCCGCAGAAATCACAAAATTAATAACAAAATACAGAGATAATCTGAAAGGAAAACTCTTAAGAGAAATCCTCGAAAGAATTCCCTCTCTGGAATTTAAAAGAGGAAGGTTTAAACTTAGAGATTTTAAAATAACATTAAATGACAGGCAGGAGAGATTAAAGAATGAGATTTTATCTATCTTTGAAAAAAATTTATTTAAACCGCCATCTCTTGAAGAAATAAAAGAAAAATTCGGGAAGAATACAGATTTCAAGCAGGTATTTGCCTATCTCCTGGAACAGGATCTCATAGTATCGGCAAAAGAAGCCATAATGTTTCATAAACAGGCAATAGAACATGCAAAAGAGATTATATACAGGGAGATAAAATCGGAAGGAAAAATTACTGCTGCAAAAGCAAGAGACCTCTTTAATACAAACAGAAAATATGCTATAGTATTACTCGAATATTTTGA
>CALARM010000294.1 GCA_937888925.1 uncultured Synergistia bacterium
AACACATAAAAATATTCATAAACATTCTATAAAGTTAAATATAATTCCTTCTTTTGAAACCTGTATTCTATGTCAGGTAATATAAATAATGGAACTTTTCTGTATTTACTTGATAGAGCAGTTATTTGACGATTAAATATTAAATCTATAGGAATATATTTTTACATATAGAATATGTAATAAATCTTTATCATAAAACAGGAGTAAACCATGAACCCCATAACTTTAGAATACTCGGCTTCTCTTACAGGAGATCCTTTATTATATTTTGAAATGAGGGAAACATCTGCTCTTATCCTTGAGGGACTGTCTGAAGATAAGATAAAGGCTTTTTATCAGGAATTAAAGGAATATAAAATATCATATTCAGGTAAGTTATATCCCGGCAGAGACATTGTTGAAGAGGGGATAAAACTGCTGGAGAAACTCTTATCCATAGATGATGAACTGCAGTTCTTTGAGTTCCTCATACAGAAAAAAGAAGATTTACTGGATATTGCTGAAGATATAGAACCTGTAAGGTCATTCTTTAAAGGCCAGGTTTCAGTATTTGATAGGGCTCTTTCTGATTATAACAGATTCGTAAATGATAAACCCTATCTTACTGCAGCAGGCATAAAGAACCTGGAAGAAATGAACAGAATATTCAATCTGAAAGAACCTTATAAATATATTAAAGACCTTCCTCTTCTGGCAGGTAATATAGCAGAAGAACACAGTAAGATTTTAGCTGATTACAGAAAAACTATTATTGATAAAATCAGTCTTGTTCTTCAGGATATAAGGGAAATTCTGGAAAGAAATAAGCCACCTCTAAATGACCATTTTGCAGAGAGTATAATTTCTTATTATACCTGTAAGATTAAAGAAATAGATAAAATTAATGATTGTGTAAAACTCAAAGCTCTTACTGTTGAAATTGAAGAATGGAAATCTACTTCTTTAAAACAGATAGATGAAGAAATAGAAAGACATCAGATGAGTGAACCGGCGGAGCCAGGTGATCCGGTGCCGGTGCCTGTTAAGAAAATAGAACAGATAAAAACAGGCGGTCTGGCAAAATGGAATAAGGTTATTGAGACAGAAGATGAACTGGAAGAATATATAGTTCATTTAAGAGGAAACCTTCAGAAGATTCTGGATGAGAAGAAGAGGATAAGATTTGTTTAAATGCAATCCTGAAAACAGGTCTGAAAAACATTTGACTTGCATAAAAAAATGCCTTAAAATTATGCATAGAGGTGATGTATTATGAGAACCACTGTTGATATAAACAATGAACTTCTTCAGGAAGCACAGAGGCTTTCCAATGTTTCCACTAAAAAAGCCCTTATTGAACTTTCATTAAGAAATTTTATAAGACAGAAGAAAAAAGAAAATCTCAAATCTATGATCGGGAATTTTGATCTCGATCTGGATCAGGATGAATTGGAGAAAATGAGACAGGATGAGTGAAAAAATACTTATTGACACTTCGTTATGGATAGAGGCTTTAAAAAAAGATTGCCCTGAAAAAATAAAAGAAATGATTTTTAAAGCTATAGATGAGGACAGTGCTTTTATTGCCGGAATAATTATGGTAGAACTGCTTTCCGGTGCTAAGACTGTGAAAAAATATGAACAATTAAAAAATAATCTCGAAGCCCTTGTATATCTGGATACAACATCTGATGTGTGGGAAAAAGCGGCAGAAATAGCTTTTACTTTAAAAAGAAAAGGCATAAATGTACCTTCAGGGGATATACTCATAGCTGCTCTTGCTATAAACTATGATGTTTGCTTGATTCATATGGATAAACATTTTGAGTTAATAGGGAAACACACAGGTTTAAAAGAACAGAGGTTAACTATCTGAAATGATAAAAGACGCCATATCGGGATTATTATTCCCTGGATGTGTTATAATATTTTACGAAAATATTGATTTTATAAAGGATAATATAACTTATGGATACGACACATAAAAAAAGGGAACTTCACCATTTAATCAATGAGTTGCCTGAACGTCATTTGACCGGTGTTATAGAGTATTTAAAATCTCTTATTGATAATACATATGATAAATGGACTGAAGAAGAGGAAAAAGGTTTTTTAGAGGCGGAAAAGGCTCTAAAAAAGCCCTTCACCGGAAGTTCCGGTAAAGACTATACTGTTACCGTAGAAAATCAGCCATATCAGGTTATTCTTTATGATGACACAGAAAGCGGAGGATACTGGATAGATTGTCCTTTTCTTCCCGGCTGTGCTTCACAGGGAGATACAGAAGAAGAAGCTCTTGAAATGATAAAAGATGCCATAGCCGGTCATCTTGAGATTTTAAAAAGAGATTTATGAGCAGATTAAGTGGACTGAAGCCTGAGAGAGTTATAAGAGCTTTTATACGTGCAGGATGGAAAGAAGCAGGACAGGTAGGAAGCCATGTAAAACTTATAAAAAAGAATAGTGTAAATATTTTATCTATTCCTGTCCATAAAAAATCTATAGGAATTGGCTTAATAAGAGATCAGATAGCAAAATCATGTTTAACAGTAGAAGAATTTTTAGAATTCTACAGGGATTGTCTGAACCGGGATATGCGGGATTAATGGATTAACAGGATTGTATTCACCGTTATATAATAGAAAAATCCAGACATTTACTCCATTAACAGTTTGAATCCAGCCTGAGCAAAGTGTTTATCTGAACTTAACACGTCTCTAATTCCATACATTTCCATTACTATTATTGAAATACAGTCAGTTAAACTCCATTCTTTATCCTGTCTGAGTCTATATAAATTTAAACCTGAATTTTGTAGTTGTTGAGAAGAAGGGACAATCTTAACCCACCTGCTCTTCTGTAAAGCCATTATAATATTTACAGCTTCCTTACGAAATTTTAGAGATGAAAGTCCATCGGCAAATTCTATTAGAATATAATCGGTCGTTAACAATAATGCCCGTTCTTGAGCTAATTGTTCTTTCCAGAAAATAGCAGATTTATGCCACTGATCTCTTGTATTTGATAAAGCAACGAGGTACCTTGTATCAACAAAATATGTTTTATTCATTGCTGATTACTTTTCTGCGTGTATAAAAATCGAAATTCTCTGATAAATCTTCATATCACATATCAACAGCCAGCTGACTTATCAGCTCTAAAGGATATATTTCTTCTTTATTTTTCTCAACTGTATTTTCTGTAGCAGATGTATTATAGTTGCTTATAAGAATTTTCAAACAATCAGCCGCAGCTTGAAGTCCTTCATCAGGTATTATATTTATTAAGTCATGGAGATTTTTTCTTATTGTTTGCATTGCCACTCACCTCACTATTTATTATTTTACCTGAAAAAAACTAATAAATAAAGGGGAAAATAAAAAAAACCAGATGTCTGAACCAGGATTTTCGGGATTAAAAGATTTACAGGATTTTTTTAAAGTTATATAATTAATAAAATCTTATAAATCCTGAAAACAGATTACGTATATAAATATCTATATTTCTGCTGGCAGAATAAGGAACGGTGCTTAAAAAAAGGAGGTTAAAGCAGTTGACAAATAATGTATTAAATAGTATCATTTGATACA
>CALARM010000295.1 GCA_937888925.1 uncultured Synergistia bacterium
GATAAATCGTCAAAAGGTTTTACTTTCAATACCGTTCCTGCCGGTATAGTATTAATTTCCATTTCTTTTTCCAGCCTTTCCACAGGCTTTCCTAATTTTTTAGATACTTCATCTATTCCTCTGGGTATATAATCTCCCTGTCTGTTTCTGTAAAAAAATATATCATTATTGTTCAGGCGAAATGCTGCGGCCAGTTTTTGTTCCAGAGAAGGAGAATCTCCAAAAAATACCTTGAGAATATCTTCAAAAGAATAAGGTTGAGGAATTTTATATAATACCTTCCATGCTTCTCCTCCGGAGATAATTTTATTATACTGATAACTTTCTTTTTCAAGGTTTCTGAGATATATTTTCCAGTAGCTTTCTTCAGCTTCTTCAAGATTGACAGAATATCCTGTATCCTGAATAAAGGATTTTCTCATACATTTCCTTATACCTTTTTTACCTTTAATAATGGCGAAATAATACTCATCCGACTCATCCAGATTTACAAGTATTCCAAGGAGTAATTTCTGTTCTTCATTTTTTATCAGAATTATCCTTCCCGGCTGTAAATGTTCCATATTAATCCGTTCTTCTTTTACCTTTTCTAATTCCTGAGGAGAACGGGGGCGATAAACCCATTTTTTGGCAACTCTTATCTTTTCGAAATAAAGATTGTCAGAAAATAAAATCTGTTCTAAATCTTTTCTCTGATCCCTGGAAAAATCTTCTCCGTACCACAGTCTTACAAGTTCAGGAACAGAATATTCTCTTAAAGAAAATTTCTGTAGTTCTTTCCATAAATAATCTATATCCTGAATAGAAAATATTTTCTCTTTATCTCCCAGTGGCTTTTGAAGAGTATTTCCGAAAATAACATCAGGAATCTGTTCAGGTATTACCAGGGGAGAAGATTTTTTACCATCATAAACAAATAAAGGTGCTATAGAAAAAGGATTTATTTCTTCATTATTTACCGGACACCACACATTATATTTTCTGAGCTGCCCTGCAAGGCAATCTATTGAAGAACTGTTTCCATGAACCAGTATAACAGTTCTTGGATTGAGATAAGATATTATCTGGTTTATCTGATTCGAATCTGCATGAGCGGATAAATTATATTGAGCCACTTTGCATCTGGCAGTAAGTTTTTCTCCTTCAATCTCTATGGTCTCTCCCTGGTTGAGGTTGAGCAATTTTCTGCCCGGTGATTCTTCATCCTGATAGCCTGTCAGAAGAATAGCATTTTCTTCTTTTTGAAGTAATTTTTTTGCATAAACAGGAGAAGCTCCACCTGCAAGCATACCTGAACTTGAAATTATGCAGCATGGCTTATCTCCCGGTATGATATCTCTCATTTTTTTACCTGTTACTTTTAAAATACCTTCTTCACTGTCAAAAAAAACAGGTCTTCTCGAATTTTTTATATATCTCTGCAACTGAGGAGCAAGTAAAAAAACCATACTTTCATATATATCACAAACACTCCTGACCATACCATCAACATAAACGGGAAACCTGGGAATAAGGTTATTTTTCTGATAATTCTTCAGTACAAGTATTACTTCCTGAGATCTGCCTACAGCAAAAGCAGGTATCAATACAGAGCCCTTCCCTGTTATTACTTCTCCTACTGCGTGAGCAAGATTTTTTTCTTCATCTTTACGTTTTCTTGCATGCACTCTGTCACCATATGTTGCCTCCATGACAATTACATCAGGTCTGACGGGACATGGAGGAATACCCTGTACTGTAATTTGATTGGTAACGGATATATCACCGGAAAACATAATCATACCTTCCGGTGTATCTATAAATATGGAAGCTGCTCCAAGTATATGGCCTGCAGGGTGAAAATAAATTCTCATATCGTCAAACCCGACAGGGTTTATCCATTCAGAAAAAGGGGCTATACGAATTTTATCCAGCGTTTTTTCTACTAATTTTTTATCATAAAGAGGGGTTTCACTTTCATTTTTTATATTTTCCATCTCCATTATTCTGACTGCATCACTTAAAAGAAGCTCTATAAGACGATGAGTTGCATTGGTACAATAAATGGGAACGTCAGGAAATTTTGAATGAATTAAAGGCAATGCTCCGCTGTGATCCATATGAGCATGAGTAAGAAGAATGAGATCCAATCTGTCGATGGAAGCAATATTAGGGATAGTATCTTTTTTATCTTCCGGATTCATACGTATGCCACAATCAATAAGTATATTTTTTCCGGAAATACTGAGTAAGGAACAGCTTCCTCCTACTTCCCTGGCTCCGCCGAGTGCTATAAATTTCATTACATGTCACCTGATTCAAGTCTTAGACTACCATGAGGCGAAGCTATAACAGTACTATCAACTACCATATCAGGCTTTATCGCTGCCAGACCGGATTTTATTGCAGATTCTACTGCTCCCACTTCCCCTGTAATATAAATGGAAGATTTTCCTCCAAGACCTGCGGCAATCCTTATTTCAATCAGGTTAACAGAAGCTGATTTCACTGCTGTATCGGCACAGATAATACCTGATGACACAGACAGAGTTTCTATTATACCAAGGGCTTCCATATCATATGTGGCAGAGCCTGTAAGAGCAGGGAAAACCTGAGGATGTATATTGGGTATAACAAGACTATCTAAAAGCCATGGTTGTGCTTCTTCAATACCTCTTTCTACAGAAGTGGTAACTGCTCCGACATCTCCTCCTATAAGGATAATATATTTCCCGGGGCAGGCAGTTGAAGCAGTAAGAAGCTCTACAGAAGCAGCTTTAACCATTGTATCCCATGTGGAAATTCCTCTGGCAACACTGTTTAATTCGATCAATCCTATAGCATTCATATTGTTGATCCTCTTAATTTAAAGTCTTTACGAAAACAGGTAAGTCCGTACCAATTCACAAATTAACGCTCTCCAGGCGAATTGTTTAGAGTTGAGAGTTAAAGGTTGAAAATTGTTCAACGAAAAATGAGAGGTGAATTCTCACTTTTCACTTCTCACTAACAACCATGACCGGGTAGTCACAACAATGAGAACGTAATCCTCTCTTCACCATTCACTCTTCACCCTTCACGATTCTCATATAAATTACACTGCCATTTTAGAGTACTGAGTAAAAGGAGAAAGTTCTCTCAGTTTACTTATAACTTTAGGCATATGTTCAATAATATAATTTATATCGTCATCTGTATTATAATGGCTCAGGCTGAATCTTATAGAACCGTGAGCATAAGTAAAAGGTACTCCCATGGCTCTCAGCACATGAGACGGTTCAAGAGAACCGGACGTACAGGCAGAACCGGAAGATGCGCATATGCCAAGTCTGTCAAGCATCAATAAAATTGCTTCTCCCTCTACGAATTCAAAGCCAAGGCTGGTAGTATTGGGAAGTCTTTTTTCTGTATCACCATTTATTTTCACATTCGGTATGGCACTGATAAGACCTGCTTCGAGCCTGTCTCTCATAGCTTTTACTCTTCCCTGCTCTTCTTTTAGATGTTTTTTTGCAAGTTCGAAGGCTTTCCCGAGTCCTGCTATATAAGGGGCATTTTCAGTTCCTCCCCTTCTGCCGTTTTCCTGATGGCCCCCTTTCAGGAAGGGACGAAATTTTGTTCCTCTTCTTATATAAAGTACTCCTATCCCTTTGGGAGCATGCAATTTATGACCTGACAGAGACAGAAAATCTACATTATTTTTCTTCATATCTATATCTATTTTACCGACTGCCTGAACTGCATCTGTATGAAAAACTACTCCCCTGCTTTTAACTATATTTGCTATTTCATCTATCGAAAAAACAACACCTGTTTCATTATTTGCATACATTATTGATACTATAGCAGTATCTTCCGTAATAGCTTCTCTGAGAAGATTTAAATCAAGATTTCCTTTATTATCTACAGGTAAAAAGGTGATTTTATATCCTCTTTTTTGAAGATTTTTACAGAGAGTCAGTACTGCCGGATGTTCTACACGGGTAGTAATAATATGCCGCTTTTCCGGATAACATTCCAGTGTGCCCATTATAGCAGCATTATCACTTTCAGTTCCGCAACTGGTAAAAACTATTTCTGA
>CALARM010000296.1 GCA_937888925.1 uncultured Synergistia bacterium
GAATCAGTAGGAAATATTGTAAGAGACCACCTGTCTTTCTTCATATGAATATCCCTTACAGGTTGCTGTGCCTGACGTCTCATCCTCTGTCTTGCAGGAGAAATATTGGCAAGGGTTTTCGTGTTTTTATGTCCGTATATATATATCCTTGCATCTGTATGTTCTGCTTCATAAAGTTCTGTTCTGGAAACAAAGGTTACCTGTTCTTCGTTTCCATGCTGAAAGAGTATTTCCATCAAACGGAGGGAATCAAGTCTTACCAGAGGACATCCTCCAGCTTCAATAACCTTGAGGTACGTTTCCTCTAAAAGAGGAAAACTTTCAGGCCCCGCAGTAAGAACGACTTCTTCTCCGGGTTTAACCCTTGCAGAATGATTCACTAAAATATTTGCTATATTTACAACCCTTCGATCACGCATTTTTTACTATACCTCCATAAAATCGTGATGCATAATGCGTGATGCGTGATGCGAGAGCAATTAACTTTTTTACGCATTACCCATTACGCATTACCCATTACGCCTTCATCATCTTCTGAGCCAGTTTTGCTGCTTCCCAGATAGTTTCATAACCTGTACACCTGCAGAGATGTTTTTCCAGTATTTTCTTTATTTCTTCATCGGGAGCGTCAGAATTCTTCTTAAAAAGAGCATAAAGACTCATTATATAGCCGGGAGTGCAGAAACCGCACTGGACTGCTCCTGCTTTAATAAAAGCATCCTGTATGGGATGAAGAGTTACACCGTCTGTCAGACCTTCAATAGTGACAATTTCTTTACCGTCTGCTTTAATGGCTTTAACAATACAGCTTCTTACTGCTTCACCGTCCATGACTACGGTGCATGTACCGCAAGCACCCTGGCCGCAGCCGTTTTTAGCACCTGTCAGGTTCAGTTTTTCCCGTAAAACATCAAGTAAAATGGTCTTATCATCAACATGAACCTTATAATCTCTGCCGTTTACTTTTAAACTTATAGTAGTCATTATTTATTACCTCCCATTTTTTCCAGTAAAACCTTGGGTTTTACAGGAATTTCAAATAAATCTACTCCTGTGGCATTTTTAATTGCATTCAATACTGCAGGAGGTATACCTATAATGGGATGTTCTGCAATACATCTCGCGCCGTAAGGGCCTCCTTCGTCAGGTGTTTCTACAAATTTCACAGTAAATTTCTCCGGCATATGGGATAATTTCGGTATCTTATACTGATTGAGATTTGCATTTTTAATCCTCCCTTTATCATCAAAGAGAAGTTCTTCCGTAAGGGCAGCACCGTACCCCATCATCATACCGCCTAACATCTGAATCCGTGCGAGGCCGGGATTAAGAGCCTTCCCCAGATCTATGGCAATAGCCAGATGGAGAACATCTATATTACCTGTCTTTTTATTTATCCTCACCTCTGCTCCTTCACAGGCATAGGTCCAGGAACCGGCACAATTGCCTCTTCCTGTAGTGGCATCAGGGAATTGAACATTTCTTATAAGATGAGAACCGGTAGAAGTAATCTGTTCTCCCACACCGTGTCCGTCAGGAGCAAGATAGGACTGGGCGAGTTTTTTCGTCTCAAATTTCAAGTTCAAATCACTTCTGGAAGTAATAAATTCTCCTTCATATTTAAGATCCTCTACAGGTCTGTGGTATATTAAAGAAACGCTCTGCAGCATTTTCTCAATAGCCCTGTTGCAGGCCTGAATTATGGCATTTCCCGAACGATATGTAGTTATAGAACCGACTGTCTGCCAGTCATATGGGGAATGCTGTGTATCCACATATTTGGAAAGATGTATCTTCTCTACTGGAACCTTAAGGGTTTCCGCTGCAATCTGAGTAAGAACCGTCTGACAGCCCTGGCCCATTTCAATACCGCTTATGCTTATATTAAACGAACCGTCTTCACACATTCGGAGAATAGCGCCGGAAGAAGCATTTGGAACCATCATAGGAGTTTTCATAAAAGAAGCTATTCCCCGGCCATAGACAAAATCTTCATCTTCTTTCGGAAGAGATTTTTCATAAAGAGCATGTTCGACTTCTTGAAGACACTTATAGAGGTCTCCGTTACCGGGTCTTATAATCTGTCCGAGAGCATTTTCTTTACCGTCACAGAGGAAATTCTTTCTCATGAGTTCCTGATGAGTCATACCGAGCTTTTCTGCAAGGATATTCATGGTTCTTTCTGTCATAAAATGTGCTTCAGGATGACCGTAACCGCGGTAAGCACCGACAGGAGGAGTGTTTGTATAAACACCGTATGTGTCAATTTTACAATGTTCATATTCATAGGGCCCTGTAGCAACAAAACCTGCGGCAGTAACTACATTGCATCCCGTATCACCATAGGCACCGTCTGCATAATAATGAGAAGCTTCAATAGCGACAAGTTTCCCGTCTTTTTTAGCACCTATTTTGATTTTACCTCTCATTCCTCTTCCTACGAGAGAACTTGTAAAAGCTTCTTTTCTTGTAAGAACGAGTTTCACAGGATATCCGGGAACGAAACTGGATATATAGGCACACATTGGTTCTATAACCACATCGGATTTACCGCCGAATCCGCCTCCGAGATATGGAGCTTCTACCTGTATATTTGCCATAGGTATATGGAACATATGAGATACTATTTCTCTTACCAGGAAAGGGGCCTGTGTGCTTGCCCACATATGGATACTGTTCGGAGAGTCCCACCAGGAAATACAGGCATGTGGTTCCATCTGTACATGACTTATAAGAGGATAATAAAAATCTTCTTCAACTATTACCTCCGATTCTTTAAAACCTTTTTCCGTATCACCTTTTCTGAGTTTATAATGATGAAATATATTTGTTCCTTTTACAGGAGGGAAACCGGGAACTCTTTCGTATTCATGGTTTCTTTCATGAACGATAGGAGCACCTTCTGCCACTGCTTCCAGAGGGTCTGTCACATATGGCAATGGTTCATAGACAACTTTTATTTTTTTTACGGCTTCTTCAGCCTCTTTTTCTGTTTCTGCTATAACTGCGGCCACACCTTCACCGGCATGTCTCACCTTATCAGTTGCAAGTGGGGGCTGATCCTTTATACAGGCGCCGAATAGTATATTACATCCCTGGCCTGTGACAACCTTTCTTACTCCCGGCATGGCTTCCGCTTCTGACGTATCTATTGATATGATTTTAGCATGGCCATGTTCTCCACGGAGTATTTTTGCATAAAGCATCCCCGGAAGCTTTATATCTGCGGTAAACCTGGCTCTACCTGTAACCTTGTCATAGGCATCTGTTCTGAGAACAGATTTTCCGATACACTGAAACTCCATATGTGTCCCTCCTAGATTTTTT
>CALARM010000297.1 GCA_937888925.1 uncultured Synergistia bacterium
TCCTATCCTGTTGACTGGCAGGGATTGTGTGATTATACAGGTTTTCCAGCCATATTAAAACCTGTTGACGGACATGGATGGCAGAACATATACAGAGTAAACAATACAGATGAATTACTTTATTATTATAACCTTACAGGAGACATGCTCATGATACTTCAGGAATTTATAGATTTTGACGACTATATCAGAGTTTTTGTCATAGGTAAAAAACATGTTCTGCCTGTTAAGTATGATCCTGTCAACAGAAATTATCTTGTTATGTCTGAACCGGTGAGTGGCGAATTAAGAGATAAAATAACAGAAGATTCTATAAATATAAATAAAGCCCTTGGCTACGATATGAATACAGTAGAATTTGCCATAAAAGACGGTATTCCCTATGCTATAGATTTTATGAATCCTGTTCCCGATTGTAATCCTTCCTCCATAAAGGAAGAACATTTCACATGGGTTGTAGATAAAATGGCTGATTTCATCATAGAATATATTGAATCTGAAAAATAAAAAAATTATTTTATTTTCATATAGATAGTTTATTTTTAATATGGTATAATTTAATTTGTTGTTCATTGATCAGAATATCTGGTTGCCCGAAGCTTCTTCTTTTGTCTGCACTTCGTGGCTACAAGAAATTCGAAGTGAAGCGACCTGGTAGTTACCAGAAAATTATTTATCACTCAAGGAGGAAGCTAGTTATGGCAGCTAAAGTTTATGTAGGGAACCTTTCTTATGATACTGATGAGGAAGCCCTTCAGGAAGTGTGTGAACAGTACGGAGCTGTTCAAACAGTAAATATAATAAAAGATCATGAAAGCGGACGTTCTAAAGGTTTCGGTTTTGTAGAAATGGCAGAAGAAAAAGATGCAAAAGAATTAATCGATAAATTGAACGGATATGAACTTGACGGAAGACAGCTTAAAGTCAGTGAAGCCAGAGACAGAGACACCAGTAGAGGCGGCGGCGGCGGCGGCGGCAGAAGAGAAGGCGGCTACGGCGGCGGCAGAAGAGAAGGCGGCGGCGGTGGCTACGGCGGCGGAAAAAGAAGGTATTAATCCGTCTAAAGTTCTTTTTAGCTAACATAATAAAGATGGGTCTTACGACTCATCTTTAATTATTATAGGGGGGGTATCTGTGTCACGGTCAAATAAAAAGAAGGGAGCGCGGTTAATAAAAAGAAGGTCAACCAAAGCCGGACTTTCTCCAGGTTCTCTCGTTTTTATAGGAGAAAAAAAAGCTGAAGAAGTAAAAATAAATATAATAGATTATAATGAACATTCTTTTAACGAGAAAGAAACAAAAACAGTAGAAGATTGTTTACCCTTTAAAGATAAACCTGCTGTAACATGGATTAATATAGAAGGCCTTCAGGATACTCAGTTCATACAGAAACTCGGTGATTATTTCAAACTCCATCCTCTTATACTGGAAGATATAGTCAATACTGATCAGAGACCAAAAATAGAAGATCTGAATGATTATCTTTATATAGTATTAAAAATGATTACCTATGATAATAGTCTGGAAGATATAGTTATAGAACAGGTAAGTTTGGTACTGGGCAAAAATTTTGTCATCTCTTTTCAGGAAGGTATAAAGGGAGACATCTTCGACCCCCTGAGAGACAGAATAAGAACAGACAAAGGAAAGATAAGAAAAATGGGAAGTGATTATCTTGCCTATGGTCTGATGGATGCAATAGTTGATAATTATTTTTTCATACTGGAAAAAATAGGAGATAAAATAGAAGATCTGGAAGATGAATTAATTGCCAATCCTACAAAAGAAACACTTCAGATTATTCATAAATTAAAAAGAAAGCTTATATTTTTACGTAAATCCGTATGGTCTTTAAGAGAAGTAATAAATACCCTTATAAGAGGGGATTCCTCTCTTATTCAGGATTCTACGGATATATATTTCAGAGATATTTACGATCATACAATTCAGGTAATAGACACAATAGAAACCTTCAGGGATATAGTTTCAGGCATGCTCGACATATATCTTTCAAGTATCAGCAATAAAATGAATGAAATAATGAAGGTTCTTACCATTATGTCTACAATATTCATACCCCTTACATTTCTGGCAGGTATTTACGGCATGAATTTCGAGTTTATGCCTGAACTCAAATGGCACTGGGGCTATCCCGGTTTATGGTGTGTTATGCTTTTCATAACCATTATTATGGTAATTAATTTTAAATTCAGAAAGTGGATATAGAGCAGTGACCAGGTATAAGTGATCAGTGACCAGTAACCGGTTATCAGTGGCTCATATTATACCCGGATAATATCACGCATCACGCATTACGCAGTACGAAAAGAATTACGATATAATTGGATTTTTTAAAATTATATGCTATAATAATATTGAAAGGCAGGTGAGTAAAATGAAGACCTGTTTTGGTATATCCAACGATCCTGATGACAGATCCGAGGATGTAAAGGAACCAAAATAATTTAATAGTAAGGAGTGTTCTGCTTGAAAGTAGTTCTTTTAGCAGCCAATGCGCCTGTTGCTAAAGGAGGGGGACTGGAACATTTTATGAGAAAAATGTGTCCTCCTCTGGGTTTTCTGTATCTTATATCCTTTACAAAGAAATACTTTCCAGACCATGTAGATTTTGTTATCAGTGATAATTTAAATAATATTGATCTTCACAGTGAAAATTCCCCTGATATAATAGGTATATCCTCTGTAACGGAAAGTTTTAGTTATGCCACAGAACTTGCCAGACACATAAAAAATTCCAACAGTACTATCCCTGTAATAGCGGGAGGAGCTCATATATCTGCCATCCCGTCAGAATTACCTGATGAATTTGATATAGGAGTCATAGGAGAAGGTGAGGCTACTTTCCTGGAACTCCTGGGACTTTACAGAGATAACGGATCTTTCTCTGTTAAAGACCTCTTTAATATTGAAGGGATCTGTTTTCATAACGACTGCGGAGAAGTAACAGTAAATCCTGCGAGGAATCCCCTGGAAAATCTGGACATAATACCTGTGCCTGACAGAAAGCTTATATCTCCCGGTTCAATCACACATATAATAACATCAAGAGGATGTAAATTTAAATGTTTTTTCTGTTCCACTCCTGGAGTGTGGAAAAACTACAGAACCCATTCCCCCGGTTATGTAGTGCAGGAAATTAAAGAAGCCTGCAATATTTTAAAGAACAGTTACGTAATTTTTTTTGATGATCTTTTTATTTCTGACAGGTTGAGAATAAAGGCCATATCGGATAAACTATCAGAAGAAGGGCTGGCAGATAAGTTTGAATTTTTTGCCTATGGCAGAACTGAATTTATAGATGAACCTGTGATAAAAGAATTAAAAAGACTGAACACAGTTGAAATTTCTCTGGGAACTCAATCAGGTGTGACTATGGAGTCTGCAGAAAATGACGGTTTCTC
>CALARM010000298.1 GCA_937888925.1 uncultured Synergistia bacterium
GATAAGGTTTTTGCATAGTCTGTTAACCTCTCATAAAAGTTATCTCTCAATACTTCGTCTGATAGTAATCGTTCATAGGCTTCTTCATCTGATTTATTTTTAATTTCTTTAAAAATTTCCCGGAGATCCGAATGTTTTTGAGGGAGTGTATTGATTTCTTCTGTTATATTTTTAAGCAATCCCTCTATATCTTCATTGTCAAAGTCTTCAAGAGATGTATAGTCTGCCAGAGCTTTATCGAGATCACCTAACAATCCGTAATAATCTATAATATATCCGAATTCTTTATTGTCATAAAGACGGTTAACCCTTGCTATGGCCTGAAGAAGTTTATGATCTCTTAAATTTCTGGTTATATAGAGAACTACATTTCTTGGAGCGTCAAAACCTGTGAGTAATTTATCTACGACTATTATAATTTCAGGGTAGTCGTCATTTTTGAATGAATTAATAACCTGTTTGTTATAATTCTTCTCATTGCCATATTTATTCATCATGTTTTTCCAGAATATCTGGACTTCACTTTTTGTTTCTTCAAAAACATCTTCATGGCCTTCTCTTGTATCAGGACCGGAGATTAAAATTTCCGATGATATGTCTCCAAAGTCATCGAGATATTTTTTGTATTTCAGAGCAGCAATTTTTGAAGGGGCTGTTAATTGCCCTTTAAAAGAAGTGTTTTTCCATGTTTTTTTGAAATGTTCGCTTATGTCATAGGCTGCACTGGCGATTTTCTGTTCTGCTTCATTCAACCGGTCTGCTGTACTGAATTTTCTTTTCAGATCTGTTTTTTGTTTTTCCGTCAGATTTTTAGATATTTTTTTAAACCAGCTGTCAATTGAGATCTGATCGGCTTCCTGTACGACATGGCGTCCTTCATAGAGCAGTGGGACAACAGCCTTATCCTTTAAGGCTCTATCGATTGTATAGGTGTCTATAATGCCTCCGAATTTTCTGGCGGTGTTTTTGTCTTTTTTCATTAAAGGTGTGCCGGTAAATCCTATATAACAGGCTTCCGGGAGTACGTTTCCCATTGTGGCATTTGCCACACCATACTGGCTCCTGTGGCTTTCGTCTACAAGAACAAAAATATTATGTGATTTATCTTTGAATTTTCTCTTTTTTCCTGCTGTTTCAAACTTATCTATTATGGTAGTTATGATTTCTTTCTTTTCTTTTATTTTACTTACCAGATCTTCACCGCTTGTAGCCTGTACCGGATCTTTCCCGCACTGATGAAATGTTTTATATATCTGGTCATCAAGATCTACCCTGTCTGTAACAAGGATTATCTCGTGTCAGAGATAGATGGCTCCAGTGAAAGAGCTTTTGCCATCATCACCATTGTTAAGGATTTTCCGCTTCCCTGGGTATGCCAGATGACTCCTCCCTGTCTTTTTCCTTCTTTATTTATTTCTGTTACCCGTTCCAGAGTATTTTTAACTGCAAAATACTGCTGATATCTTGCAATTTTCTTTACTCCGCAGTCATATAAAATAAAGTTATATATAAGTTCAATAAATCTATCAGGTTTTAATAGAGAATATATAAGGCGGTCCTGTTCTGTGACTGTTATTTCACCCTGTTCTGAAAGTGATTTTTTTATTAACTCCAGAAGGTTTTTATCCTCAGGAGATTCTATTTCACTGATTTCTTTTCCGTATCTGGCTTTACTTTCTTTAATGAGCAGGTTTGGAGAAATACCGGCTCTATCAAAATATGATTTACTATAGGCAAATGGCGGGGAAAATAATTTTTTTCTCTGTTCTTCTGTAAGAGGGGTATTTATAATCTCTAAAATTTCAGTTTCATTTATCTTTTCTTCTCTCCAGAGAGACCAGAATTTTGCTTTTGTGCCTGTAGTTGCGTATTTGCCTTCGTTTTTAGTAAGAGCCATAAGTATTTGAGAATATACAAAAAGGCCCGGTATTTCTTCATCTTTCTGATTTCTTATATTCTGTGAAATGGCCTGTTCGATGGGCTCTTTTATATCAGGTCTTTTACATTCTATTACTGAAAGGGGGATGCCATTTACAAAGAGGACTATATCAGGCCGTCTGGTTTCATTACTGCCGGTTCGTGAGACTTCAAATTCTGCCGTTACATGAAAGATATTGTTTTTTATGTTTTTCCAGTCAATGTATTTCAGGTTGAAACTTTTTTTGTCTCCGTCCATATTCTGTTCAAAGCTTTTTCCCAGGCAGAGGAGATCGTAGATTTTTTCATTTGTGTTTATAAGGCCTTCATAATGATAATCTTTAAGGGCTTCTATGGCATTTTTTATATTACTGTCAGAGAATTCGTATTTTTTGCCTTTAAAGTTTATATGATTTATCTTCCTGAGCTGAGCTTCTAAAATTCCTTCGAGTATGACTTTTGATTTTTTGCCATGTCGTTCTTTCAGAGTTTCTTCAGGTGTGAGATAGATGTAACCCATATTCTGTAATAAGATTAAAGCAGGTATTTGAGAAATATGATCTTCTTTAAAGGACGGTGTGTTATGCATAGATAATTCATACTCCTTTTGTCTGAACCGGAATTTTCAGGATTAAAAGATTTACAGGATTTTTTATCTCTTTAATCTTATTAATCCCTTAAATCCTGGTTCTTATTTACTTGATTTTTTTGATTTCATCCTCACTCAGCCCGGTAATTTCACGGATTTCTTCTACTGAAAATTTCTTTTTAAATAAATTTTTGGCTATCTCTATGGCTTTCTTCTCTTCTCCTCTTATCCTTGCTGTCTCTATAGCTCCGTCTTCATCACGAAGGGATTTCAGCCTTGCCTCATAAATCTCTCTCTGTTCTTGATTTAAAGATATTCTGTCAATAATCACATTCGCTTTTTCTATTGGCTGAATTTCTTTCAGTGGTTCAGGCAGATTTGTTTCAGTAAATTTCTCTGCATATTTCAGAAAATATATCCATCTGTCCATTGTTCTTTTAAGATCAGGAAGGTCTTTTGTAAATTTTTCCAGTTCTATAAAGTGTATTTCCAACTGGTCTGTAAGATCAGTATTTTTTTTCAATTCTCTCAGTCTGTAAACATTATGATAATCATCTTCTTTTATGGCATTGAAATTCAGAATATTTATGCTGATAGTCTTTGCCAGATTTTTATATCCTATTCCTTCACTTATCTGAGAAGTATAGAGTTTTGACCAGTAGTATAAAGCCCTTTTCTGATAATAATACTGATCGGAAATCTGCATTTCAATATTATAATATTCTCCTTTTTCGTCTTTTGCTTTTATATCGAGGATTGTGAGTTTATCTTTACTGTATTCCTTGGTACCCAGAGGGTTAAGGATTTCTATGGATTGTATCGGGTAGGCCTGATAATCTTCCAGTATGGCATTTAATAAAGATATAAGGATATCTTTATTCTGCTCGTTTCCGAATATGAGTTTAAAGGCAAAATC
>CALARM010000299.1 GCA_937888925.1 uncultured Synergistia bacterium
ATAATAAAAGCAGAAATGAACCGTTCAAATCTACCTGTCAGGCAGGTAGTTTTATCTAACATAACAGATTTCTGTCTCTATGGAAATAAAACATTAATATACAGAGTTGAAGGAGGAAAAAAAGAAATATACGATTCTCCAGAGACTATTAACTATCCGATAATGAAAAAAACAACTCTTCAGGAAAAAAATGTACAGGATCTGTTAAAATTTATTATAGAAGAAAAAAAATTTTTTACTGTAAAAAAACAAAAAAAAGAGAAAAAAAACATTTCATATTCACTGACTGTCAATATAGAAAAAAGTGGCAGAACAGTTAGTTTTTATAGTAATGACTCGAAGGAATTAAAAGATGTGTATAATCTTTTAAAAGACTATACAGCAGGTGCTTCAGAACTTTACAGACCTCAAAAAATTTCCCTTACAGTATATAATATACCTGATTATATAGAACACTGTACAAGGAAAGCAACTATATGGAAATATAAAGACACAGTTAATCTTGAAAAACTATCAGGGAAATATGTCCCGGAAGATATTCAGGGTAAAAAACTTGACAATCTGTTAGATTTTCTCACAAAATACTCACCAAATGAGTATTTTTATTTTCAGGGAGAAAAAGTATATGGTATATTCTGCAGACCCTGTTTACCACATGAAATTGTCAACAAGTAAGGAGAGGGAAAATGGCCTGTATTATAATTCACGGCGGAGCCGGAAAAATAGATAAATAAACAAAATTACCAGGACTGTTCATCCTGGTAATCCTTTTAATCTCATCATCCCTGTCAATTCTGCCGAGGACCGGACTTGAACCGGTATGGGCTTTAAGGCCCGGAGGATTTTAAGTCCTCTGCGTCTACCATTTCCGCCACCCCGGCTATTGAAATTCCTGTAATTATATCATATAGATTTTAACTTTGCAATAACTTAAGCAGACTTTTCTTCTATAGTTACGTTACTTTTATTGCTCATCCATACGGAAATAGCCAGTGCTATAAGTGCAACAGCTATTACGCCAATTCTTAAACCCGTTGAAGGAGCTATCACAACAGGAGCTATCAAAATAGCTACCAGGTTCATAACCTTTATAAGAGGATTTAAACCGGGGCCTGCAGTATCCTTAAGAGGATCTCCCACTGTATCACCTACCACTCCTGCCTTGTGAGCTTCACTGCCTTTACCTCCAAGGAAACCTTCTTCTATTTTCTTCTTCCCATTATCCCATATACCGCCGGCATTGGACATAAAAACAGCCATCAGCTGGCCTGTAAGTATGGAACCTGCAAGAAATGCTCCAAGAGCAGTAACACCGAAGGCAAAACCTACAAGGATAGGAGTAAATATACCCAGTATGGCAGGGCCTATAAGTTCTTTCTGTGCTGCAGTAGTACAGATATCAACACATTTTGAATATTCAGGTTTATTCTTTCCTTCCATTATGCCGTCGATTTCTCTAAACTGACGTCTTACTTCTTCCACTACCAGAGAGGCAGCTCTTCCGACAGCATTTATGGCCATTCCGGAGAAAAGGAAAGGAACTGCTCCGCCTATAAGAAGCCCTATAAATACACCGGGTTGATTGACCTGTATACCTATAAACTCTAACTTTTCCTTTGTTATTGCACCGATATTCATTGGCATTAGCCCGGCTTCTTCCACAAAAGAACTGAAGAGTGATGTGGCAGCAATTACGGCTGTGGCAATAGCAAGACCTTTCACGAGTGCTTTGGTAGTATTTCCTATGGCATCCAGTTTTGCTACAATTTCATGAGCTCTTTTATTCTCGCCGCCGCCTTCTTTCAGGGCACCGGACATTTCAAATATACCGTTTGCATTATCTGTAATGGGGCCGTATGTATCCATAGCAAGAATATAACCGGTCGTAGTAAGAAGTCCAAGCCCTACAAGCGCTACTCCATACATTTGAAGTGCAGGATATCCGTTAAATATCAGTAGAGAAGCTTCCACACATCCGGCTATAACAAGGATGGCCCACACACTGCTCTGCATACCATGGGCAAGTCCTGTAAGTATCAAAGTAGCAGAACCGGTTTTTGCCGAAGCTGCCGTTTCCTTAACAGGTGTACCATCAATATGAGTATACATATTGGTAAGATACAGTATAATTACTGCCAGAAAAACACCTGCTGCAGTGGCAGCAAAAAAACGCCACCATTCAGGAGCACCGGGTGTGGTGAAATTTAAAAATATATAATTCACAACACCGCAACCGACAAGAGCCGCCCCTGCCGACACAAGAAAACCTGTTGTAATAGGAACCATAGGATCTTTCATATCCTCTGTGCCTTTAACAAACCAGGTGCCAAGAATTGAGGCAAATACTCCTACAGCTCTCACAAGGAGAGGGTAGAGTATAAGGGCAAGGGTCATAGAAGAAGCCAGTTCTGTTCCGAATTTATCGACAAAACCGAGATATGCACCTGCTCCGAGTATAATTGCTGCTACAAGTGTTACTTCATAGCTTTCAAATACATCGGCAGCCATACCGGCACAGTCTCCCACATTGTCTCCTACATTATCAGCTATTACTGCAGCATTACGGGGATCATCTTCAGGAATAGATTTTTCAACTTTACCAACAAGGTCTGCTCCTACATCTGCTGCCTTTGTAAATATTCCTCCTCCTACCCTCATAAAGAGAGCAGCAAGGCAACCGCCAAATCCAAACCCTACAAGAACTTTCATGGCATTTTCTTTGAAGATGAGAAATATAATAGTAGCTCCGAGAAGGCCAAGGCCTATCGTAAACATCCCCGATACCGTTCCTGCATTAAAAGCAACTTCAAGAGCGCCTTTAAAACTTTTCAGGGCTGCCACAGCAACCCTCAAATTTCCCTGAACGGCAAGCCACATACCCATACGGCCTGCCCCGTAGGAAGCAAGAACTCCCAGGAAAAAAGCTATTGAAATACCTATTGTCAGAGCAAGTCTGTTAGGCAATTCTGCATAAATATTCCAGTACATAAAACCGAGAATAAGAGTCATAATAACAACAAATATAAACATCGTCTTTGCCTGACGATTAAGATAAGCATTGGCTCCTTCCTGAATTGCCTTCGCTACATTCTGCATTGCATCTGAGCCTTTATCTGCTTTTCTGACACTGAATACAATCCATCCTCCATAGGCAAGAGCTATAAATGCTGACAACAGTACAGCTATAAGAATGCCATATTGATTTGAATTCAGCTGTGGAAGGACTATATCGCTTTCTGCTGCAATAAAAAATATACTACCCATTATAAATTATTATCTCCCTTCATTAACATGTGGAGAGCATCTTCACAGGAGTATTTTTTAATAGAGTCTTATTTGTATAAAAAAAATTTTCATACAAACCTTATTAACTCCGTTAAATCTCACCCCCTGCTCTTTTATATTTACCAATAAAAGACAGG
>CALARM010000300.1 GCA_937888925.1 uncultured Synergistia bacterium
TCAAGGTTTTCAAACGGATGCCACAGTGCAAGGGCATGACCCATTTCATGTCTTACAGTGCTCGTAAAATATGATTCATTCTGATATTCCGCAGATAACACAAGACCACCGCCTCTGAGCCATAAATCTCCGTCCCATGTGCCTCCTCCATATCCGGTATTGCTGCCAAGACTCTGTATCATAGAAATGCCTATGGCATTATAACCTGCTTTTATATAGCCCCACTGGGGGGTACCTGAACTGAACTGCCATCTTGTATCATCATTTGCCCTGCCGTTATAATATTCTATTTGAGGGCTGGAAAAGAAACCGTCTGCCAGTCCTCCTACTTCCTGTATGACAGATGTTATTTTATCTATTGTAGCCTGAGGTACGGCAACATTATCCACGTCCTGCACATATTTATATATGATGAATTTAGGTTTTACTTCCCATCTTGCCGTTCCTGTATGACTGGTAGGCCATACTGTGAGAGCGCGGAACATGGTAGTGTTAAAAGTTGAAGGCAGTACGCTTATATCCTGATAGCCTCCTGTCAGATTTACAGGTAAACTTCTCGTAATAATATTGCCACCTGTTATTGTCAGGCGCTGTGTACCTGTGCCCACTGATTCAATAGTATAGTGACCGTTTACGTTTGTTGTTCCTGTTTTACCCTGAACCGCCAGAGTTACACCTTCTACAGGAGCATTTGTAAACAGGTTATATACTATTCCTACAAGACCGCCTGCAACAGGTGTTGGCCCGCCGACCGGTGTATTTGTAGCGGTGGGAGAAGAACCGCCGGGGGTATTTGTAGCAGTAGGAGAAGAGCTTCCGGGAGTGTTTGTTGGAGTCGGAGTGTTTGACGGAGGTGTGGTGGGAGTCGGCGTGCTTCCAGAAGGTGATGTCGGAACAGATGTCGGAACAGGTGTGGGAACAATATTATTTATAATAATAATAATAATATTAACATTAACTATAGTTACATTATTGGCACCTGAAGGATTATTCGGATTTGCAAGATATTCACTTTCGCTTTTCCACATAGCTATATAAGCATTCCCCTGGGGAATATCTGTAAAAAGGTATGAACCGTCTGATGCAGTAGTCATGGTTTTGTAAGGTGTACCCTGTGCTGTTAGCCCGGTGCGAGGAAATGAATATGTATATAAGGCTACAAAAGCATTGGCAATAGGAGTAGTGCCATCACTTTCAAATACTTTTCCCGATACGCTTCCTGTCGGCACCTGTGTAGGCAGGGGAGTGGCTGTCTGGGTAATTACATTAACAGTTGTTCCGCCTCCTCCTCCGCATCCTGCAAATAGTATGAATAGTATTAATCCTGTGAGAAAAATAAAACTATATTTTGACATATTGCTGCCTCCTTAATTATTCTGATTATTGTTGAGTGATTACAGATATGCCGGAGCCTCCTTTCCTGTGAAAAAGTGTGTGTAAAAATATTCTAAATTAAGGAAGAAAGAAAGTCAATACAGTGAGTCGTGAGTTCGAGCTTTTACCAGTAACCCATCACCTGTTACGCATTACGTAAAAAAAGTAAGCAGGGGCAGCCCTGCTTTTTAAAATAAATATAATTAGATCTTAGGTTTGCAATACATTCAATAGTACTGTCGTTAAAAATTTTTTTTTATTCCCTCTTTTTTATATATTTTTTATTTTTTTACCACATCCTGTGTAACAGTAGTCATTAAAGTTACTTTACCGTTTTTTGCGCCGAAATTCAGATCCTTATCAGGATAAAATTTATAGGTAAATACTAGCTGTAACTGAGGGATGGAACGATCCAGATCGATATTCCCTGTTATTTCAAATCTATTTTTATCATCACCTGCAGGGCCTTCCATGGAATAATTTGTTAGACCTATCATATTCCAGGCAACTGTGGCTGTACCGGTAAGAGGATAATAGTTTTCTCTCGGCATTCTGCTTCCCGGCACAAATCTGAACGTTCCGTCGTCATAAATTTCCCATGTGGAATTTTTAAAGAGTTTTCTGGCAAATTCATAAGGCTCTCCTTCCGTAAAATCCTTATAAATGGACTCGTTTTCTCCGTAAGTCAATCTTACTCCTGCAATAAATTTCGGATCTCCTGAGCCTTTATAAACTACTTTTAATTTCCTGTCATGAATTTCCTGAACCGGTGTCTGTATTTCAGGCACTTCAGAAGTTTCAGGCGTAATTTTTGCCTGAACAGGTGTCATTTCTGTAGCAATTTCATATACAGTAGATTGTGGTGTCGGAGCAGCAGGTTTTTTGCTCCATAAATAATAACCTGCTCCTGCAATGCCAGTTATAACAAGTATGCCGATAAAGGCTACTGCAAGGAAAATAATAATGATTGCTGCCAATATGAACTTTACGATTGAAGGCAATTTTATCACAACCTTTCATAATTATTATTGTGTATTTTATAACTTATTACCGCACCGGGTAAATCAGTAACCATTTTATCAGCTTCTGCCTGACAGGCTCTTACAAAGAAAAATAATTTG
>CALARM010000301.1 GCA_937888925.1 uncultured Synergistia bacterium
GATATTCTCTGTCTTGAAGATAAAAAAGATGAAGAAATAACTTCATCGAATGAAAAGAAAGGTACAGAAGATTTAGAAAAAAGAATAAAAGAACTTGAAGCAAAACTTGAACAGACTACTAAAGACTATGAGACTCAATTAAATGCCCTTAAATCCTCTCTGGAGGAATTAAAAAAGGAACAGCAGTCTCTTACGGATAAAGTAGAAATAAATCAGGCTCTTCAGCAGGTGACACCTGAACCTGAAGAAAGTTCAGAGCCTCCTGCACGTCAGGCCTATCAATCACAGAACCCGGATATCAGTGTTGTAGGAGATATATTATTTTCCAATGTAGATGCTTCAACTCAGGGTCTTGTCCCTCACGATCTGACATCTCATGATCATAGAATTCAATCTTCCCACAGTACATCAGAGGAACATCATCACAGCACAAATGATCTTCAATTGAGAGAGCTTGAACTTGCTTTTCAGGGAGTTCTCGATCCATATGCAAGAGGCGATGTATTTCTCGGTATCCATGCAGGAGAATTACATTTAGAAGAAGGTTATATGACTCTTTTAAATCTTCCCGGTTCACTTCAGTCCAGACTGGGTAAATTCAGAGTTAATTTTGGAAGAGCAAATACAATGCACAGACCGGGATATTATCTTGTAGATTATCCGAATATGGTAAAGAATTTCCTCGGTGAAGAAGGTCTTGCTTCAGTTGGAGCAGATGTAAGTGTTCTTCTTCCTATAGATACATATGTGGAACTGAGCGGTCAGGTTACGAACGGTGCCGAAGGCAGTCCGACTTTTGCCGAAGAAGGTAATTATATTTATCTCGGTCATTTAAAGACTTTTTTTGAGTTGAATGAAAATCATTCTCTCGAAATAGGAGGAACCTATGCAAGAGGCAAATGTGATGTGGAACTTGATCTTTTCAATGATCTTGCAGGTTTTGACGTAACGTACAGATGGAATCCTACTGATAATCCTTACACTTCTTTTTTATTACAGGGTGAGGCAATCTTCAGCAGAAGGGATCTTCATGAAACTGATAATAAATTGAAAAGCTGCGGTTATTATCTCTTCGGCCAGTATCAGTTTTCAAGGCGGTGGTATCTTGGTCTGAGATATGACTATTCTGAATTCCCTTATAATGACAGAGAATATGAAAGAGCCTATTCGGCAGCTATTTCTTTCTGGCCAAGTGAAGCTACCAGATTCAGACTTCAGTATACACATACTGATAGAACCTTTGGTGATGAGAGTAATTCTATCTTTTTACAGACTACTTTTACTCTCGGTCCCCATAAACACTAACGGTTATGACCGTTTCAGTCACAACGAAGTATGAGAATCTGTTACTCCCGTCACGCGTTACGCGTTACGATTCTCATATAAATAATTAAATGGAGGTAAGATAAATGAAACATTTAACCACTTTTTTAATGATCTTTTTACTCTGTATTGCAAGTAAAACGGAGGCAAAACTCAAAGTAATAGCAACAACAACAGACATGGGAGCCCTTTCTTCTGCTGTGGGAGGAGATAAAGTAGAAGTTATATCTCTCGGCAAAGGATATCAAAATCCTCATTCCGTTCAGGCAAAACCCAGTTTTATGGCAAAAATGCAGAATGCAGATGCCTTTGTTAAAGTAGGTCTTGACCTGGATATGTGGGGTGATGCTCTTATTAACGGAAGCAGAAATGAAGATATATATCTTGGTTCTCCCGGGCATATTGATGCTTCAATAGGCTGTGAAATACTGGAGATACCTACTGTAAAGCTGGATAAATCACAGGGGCATATTCATATATATGGAAATCCCCATTACTGGCTTGACCCTTTAAACGGAATAAAAATTATGGATAATATCTGCAAAGGATTCAGTACAATAGACCCTGATGACGCAGGTTATTTCAAAGCCAACAGGGAACAATATAGTAAAGAGATAAAGAAATGTCTTCAGGGATGGTTAAAACAGATGGAGCCATATAAAGGAAGAAAGATTGTAACATATCATGATAGCTGGCCTAATTTTGCAAAAAGATTTGGTCTCGATATAGTGGGCTATATTGAGCCGAAACCGGGAATACCTCCGACGGCAAATGATATAGCCAAACTTATAGGTGTAATGAAAGAAGAAAATGCAAAAGTTATTATAATAGAACCATATTTCAGTGATCAGGTACCGAAACTTGTGGCAGAGAAAACCGGTGCCACTGTTCTTGTTCTGCCTCCTTCTGTCGGAGGTGCCGAAGGTGTCAATACTTATACAGATCTATTTGATTATAATATCAGTAAACTGATTGAAGCTTTTAAAAAATCGTAATGCGTGATATGTAATGCGTGACGGGCAATATCTAAATTACCACCGGTTCTTACAATCGTTCCGTCACGCGTTACGATTCTCATATAAATCGGAAAGGAAGATAAATGGAATATCTCATAGAATTCTCCGGCGTAACACTGGGATACAGGAGTAAAGCTGTTCTCAAAGATCTGAATTTTTTTATAAAAGAAAAAACCTTTCTCGGCCTTGTTGGTGCGAACGGTTCAGGGAAAACAACCATTCTCAAAGGTATTTTAGGGCTTTTAAAACCCATGAAAGGGACTATTAATTTTAATAAAAAAGGACTTTCTTTCGGTTATGTTCCTCAGAGAGAAACTATAGATGAAATATATCCTCTCGATGTTTTTGATATAGTTCTTATGGGCAGATATGGCCTTATACCGCCTCTGAGAAGGCCGGGAAAACATGACAGGGACAAAGTTCTGGAAAATCTTTCATATCTGAATATAAAGGATCTTGCAAACTGCCCTTACAGGGATCTGTCGGGAGGCCAGAAACAGAGGGTTCTTATTGCAAGGGCTCTTGTTGGAGATCCTTCAATTCTAATACTTGATGAACCTACAAACGGCATGGATCTAAAAAGTGAAAAACAGATAATGGACCTGGTAAAAATACTTCACAGGGAAAAGAATCTTACAGTTATATTCGTAACACATATATTAAATCTTGTTGCAAATTACTCGGAAGAAATCATTATATTGGATGAAGAATCAATTAAATCGGGAGAAACGGAAAAAATACTGAATAATCAGGTTCTGAGTGAAGTTTATTCACTTGACGTTGAAGTGATACATCATTCGGGACAGACCTTTATTCTTACAGGTGATCATAAATGATAGACATGTTAACATTACCTTTCATGCAGACTGCTCTTGCAGCAAGTCTTCTTATAGGAATTATCTGTTCTTTTATAGGAGTGTATATTGTTTTAAAAAGAATAGTTTTCGTCGGTGCAGCTATAGCCAATATATCTACGGCAGGTATAGCTTTCGCCATTCTCATGGGATTTAATCCGGAGCTTTTCTCTCTTTTATTTGCCGTAGCAGGAGTTCTTCTCTTTTCTATCAGTGTGAGAAAAGGGCAGAAGAAGATACCTGCAGAAAGTATAATTGGTATTGCCTACGGTGTATCCTCTGCACTGGGCATACTTCTTGTGGCAAAAAGTGCTACAGGAGAGTCTCATGTACTTTCTCTTATTTTCGGTAATATTCTCGCTGTATCGGTAAATCAATTAAAAATTATTGCTATTGCTTTTCCTGTCATTCTCTTAATACATTATCTTTTTAACAAAGAATTTCTCTTTACATCTTTTGATACTGAAATGGCTAAAACTCTGGGTATAAAAACAACTCTATGGGAAATTATTTTTTATCTTACACTCGGAGTGACTATTTCTCTGTCAATCCATGTGGCAGGAGCGCTTCTGACATTTACATATCTTGTTATACCTGCCACTACGGCTCTTATCGTGACAGGTAAATTAAAATTTGTATTTATTTTCTCTGTAATATTTGGTATTATTTCATCCTTTTCAGGTATGTATGTTTCTTATATAATAGATCTGCCGTCAGGCCCGACTATAGTTATTACATCATTTATATTATGTACAGTGATTATAATTATTTCAAAGATAAGGAAAATACTGGCTTAAAACTAAAAGCCATGATTATGAAACCACGGGTCACAAATCATAAAAGGAGTTGATTTTATGATATGCAACAAACTTGTCAGTATGTATTATGACAGAGCGAAAGAAAGAAATATTGCAGATATTCGTATAGGTCTCGGATATACCGCAGTTCTTCTGGATAATGGTAATTGTGGTCTTGCATGGACAGGAACAGGCATAGAAAAGACCTGCTGCAGTCTTATGGAAGATGCAGGTTTTCTTATAGGAAAAAGTGCTGTAGAATTAATACACTTTTATCCGTCTCATAATCCTCTTAAAGCTTCTGTCGGGCTTGCTACGATAAACGGTCTTGCAAATTACGAAAAAACAGGGAAAAAAGAAGGAGATATACTTGAACACCTTAATCTGAAACCAGATGACAGAGTCGGTATTATAGGAGATTTTAAACCTCTTGTTAAAGAGATAGAAAAGGTTACAGAGAAGATTTTTATTTTCGAGAAAAATTTTTCAAACAGTAAATACTTTATCCCGGAAACAGAAATATCTAACATTTTACCTGACTGCAGTGTAGTGCTCATTACCGCTACAAGCCTTGTAAACAAAACCTTTGAACCTCTTATTGAACTTATAAAAAATGTTCCTCACTGTGCCATGCTGGGGCCATCGACTCCTCTTGTTCCGGCTTTTTTCTCCGATAAAAATATAAGAATTTTATCAGGAGTTCAGGTGATTGATAC
>CALARM010000302.1 GCA_937888925.1 uncultured Synergistia bacterium
CTTGCATCAGGTATGCATGGCATAGCTTCTGCGTCAAAAGAACATTCTGACGATATAAGCTCTGTAGGTAATAAAGAAATAGATATAATTACCAGGATTATTTCTTCTTTAAATATTGATTAGAAATTGAATTCACCTGAATTCTGATAGGATAGATTTATGTCCCCTCCTTTAACCGTTGCAGATATACTGGATCGGTCAATTTCTATTTATAGAAATAATTTCAAAATTTTATGTACTGTTAATATTGTCGGTTATATTCCCTATATATTATTTACAGCACTTTATCTTGCTTTTTTATATTTCGGATATGACAGGGAATTACTCTGGATTTTTATAGCTATCACATGCCTTGTTATTCTGCCTCTGTGGTTTATTATGTTCAATATATCTCAGGCCATGACTATCAGTATAATTTCCGATATTATTTTCAATCGCCATAGTTCCATATACGGAACACTGACAGAACTGTTAAAAAATAAAAAATTATTTAAATTTATCCTTACTATGTTTCTTTACGGGTTTATTATATTTTTACTTTTATTACCTGAAGGTCTTATATGTTTTGCTTTTATTCTCATTAAAAATAGTACTATAAAGGTTTTATTTATAGCGATATCTGTCTTTTTTTGCTTGATCTCTATGAGCCTTCTAACGGTTATTGTATTTTTATATAATTTTATACCACCTGCCGTAATTCTGGAAAATCATGCCTTTTTTCAATCTTTCAGGAGATCTGCAATACTTGTAGCAAAAGATCCTCTGAAGGCCATAGCTGTCCCTTTTTTTTCAGGATTGCTTGTCCAGGTTATACAGGGGGCTTTTTCTGTGCCTTTTGCTTTTCTATCTATCTATATGGCATACAGTCATCCTTTAATACAGTTTCTCATACAACTGGTTCCTCAGATACTGGCAATAATCCTGGTGCCTCTTATTTTTACATGTAATACCCTTGTTTATTATAATATTCGTTTCAGAAAAGAAGGTTATGACCTTGAACTTATGGCAGATAAGACATTTAAACATTAATATTATTTTATTATTTGTTATATTTATTTTTGCCGGGACACAGGCTATGAACAGCGATGATTATTATAAAGACATAAGGAAAGCCATAGAAAATATTTCCTCTGCAGAGAAAGATATAAGAGACGGAAAAACATCGGATATAAATTTAGAAAAACTTCTTTCTGTAACTATTACAAAAAAAAGAGATGTCGCTGATTCCTGGATAATACGTGAAGCAAATCTGTTTAAATCATCTGAAAAAAAAGAAGAGAAATTGCTCTTATTGAAAAGAGTTAAGAGCAGACTTTATGCTTTAATGGAGTTACCGCCGGAAGAAAGACCGGTAAATAAAGATGATATAAAAAAAAGGATAAGATCCATATTGTTACAGAGACAGTTTCAATATTTTGATATTTATACATTTAAAGACAGGGTTGTGAGATGGCTTTTATCCATATCTTTTATAAAAGAGCTTTTAGAGATTATGAAGCTGGATAACGATAATAGCAGATACAGAACTATAATTTATATAATACTTGCCGTTGCCTCTGTAACAGTTTCATCAATAACGGGATTTCTGATTATATCTCTGAAACGACGATTTGCCAGCACAGTTATGGAAGGTTATAAAGGCACTTTTTATTCAAAAAAAGCAGATGCTCTGTTATGGGAGAAAAAAGCCCTTGAATTTTCGTCAGAGGGTAATTACAGACCTGCTCTTCAGGGCCTCCTTTATTCCCTTTTATTAAGCCTTGATAGAAAAGATATTATTGTTTTTGACGGTACGAAAACCAACATGGAATATATAAAAATAATGAAAAATGACTCTATGAAGAAAATCTCTGAAGTGTTTGAACTTTTTTGCAGTATTTATGATAGAAAGTGGTACGGCCTTGAAAACTGTTCAGAAGAAGAATACAGAGAAGCTTTTGAGCTTTTTAAAGACTGTTTGAGAAAGATTTAGAGATTATGAAATTTAAATGGTACTATATTTTATTTGCTATATTATTCATTATCTTTTTTATTTTTCTTATAGTTATTCTGTCTTTTTTCCCGAAAAAAAAGGTGGATTTTTCTTCTTACAGCACAGGGCCGGAAGGGACAAAAGGGGCATTTATGCTTTTATCGGAACTTGGCTTCAATGTATCACGTTATGAGAGAAGTTTTAATAGTCTTCCCGATGGAGTATTGCTTATAATAGAACCTGATTATGACCTTACGGAAATAGAAATTTTTTATCTGAAGCAATGGCTCTCCAATGGTAATACCCTTGTGTTTTTCTCTGAATATGATAACAGTCTCTATAAAAAATGGAATATGAAAGTGAAAGAAAGTAAATCTTCCGGGGTATTTCAGCCTTTGCACTCTTCCGGCCCCGTGTCGGGAGTGACTGATGTAAAGTTTACATCTATGTTCAGGATTGATGGTTTTACAGATGGCATGGTAGAATATTTCGGTGATATTACAGGCTCATTAATGGTAATATGTCCTGAAGGCAAAGGACAGGCGGTATTTATAACAGATAATACGTTAATTTCAAATAAATCCATAGGAAATCTGGATAATTCCTTATTACTGGTAAGTATAATGAACAGTTATGCAGGTAAAAACAGTAATATATTTTTTGACGAATATCATCATGGCTATGGTACTGTCGTATATGACAGAAAAGAGACACTCCGGACCTGGATGCCTGTTTATATAAAGGTTATAATTCTTCAACTTTTTCTTGCTATTTTTATATGTTTATTTGCCAGAAGTCTCAGATTTGGTTCACCTGTACCTTTATCTACAAAACCTTCCGGCCCATGTCAGGCTGAATTTGTTATATCCATGGCGAACCTTTTTATCAGAGCAGGAGGAAGAAAAGAAATTGCTGCCGAACTCTATTCGTCTTTTAAAAGAGATATTGTGAAAAAATTGGCCATTAAGAATCAGGAAGATTACAATGAAATTGCAAAAAAGGTTTCGGAACGAACCGGCCTTCCTTCCGGGCCTCTCGTAGAACTTATAAAATCAGCCTCTTTGGAAAGGGGCAAAATGAGTGAGAAAGAATTATTTAACTGGTATAAGGAAATGAAAAAATATAGAAAGGGATTTGGCAGTGAGCAGTGACCAGTGAGCAGTGACCAGTGACCAGTGAAAAGTAAAACTTATCCGTTACTACGCATCACGATAATTATAGAAAGGATCTTGATTAAATGTCCGTAAAAGATGTATTTACTCCCGTAACAGAGGAAATATCTAAAATTATAGTCGGTCAGGAAGAAGTTATAGAACTTCTCTATGTGGCTCTTCTTACAGAAGGCCATATTTTGCTTGAAGGCGTGCCGGGAGTTGCGAAAACACTTATTATGAAGACTCTGTCTGCAGTAATTGACTGTGATTTTAAAAGGATACAGTTTACACCTGATCTGATGCCGGGAGATATTTCCGGCACCCATGTGTTCAATCCTGCAAAAAGCGAGTTTTATCTGAAGAAGGGGCCTGTTTTTACAAATTTCCTCCTTGCAGACGAGATAAACAGAACTCCTCCCAAGACTCAATCAGCACTTCTTGAAGCCATGGAAGAACGGCAGGTTACAATAGAAGGAGAAACTATTGAACTTCCGTCTGTTTTTATGGTTCTTGCCACTCAGAATCCCGTAGAATATGAAGGAACCTATCCTTTACCTGAGGCACAGTTAGACAGATTTCTCCTCAAGGTAAATATTAAATATCCTTCGGAAAAAGAAGAAAATCAGATTTTACAGAACCACCACAGAGGGTTTAATCCACATAGATTTGACAGACTGAATATTAAAACCCTGGCAGATAGCAACAGGATTCTTGAGTGCAGGACAGAGGTGCAGAAGGTAAAAGTAGAAGAAAACATTTTTGACTATATAATAAAGATTACTGGCCGTACCAGGGAAACAGTAAACCTTATCCTTGGAGCAAGCCCCAGGGCTTCCGTTATGTTATTACTTGCTTCAAAAGCCCTTGCAGCTTTAAGAGGAAGGGATTTTGTCATACCTGATGACGTGAAATATCTGGCCTGTCCCGTGTTACGTCACAGGCTCGTCCTGAGGAGTGAAGCGGAAATAGAAGGAATTTCTGCCGATGATATTATTTTGAATATACTGGAAGGCATTGAAGTGCCCAGGTAGTGAGCAGTGAGCAGTGACCAGTGACCAGTGACCAGTGAATGGTGAGTAGTGAGTCAGTATGGGCGACTCACTGTGATCGCCCGGTACCGGCGAAAACACCCATTACGCATTGCGCATTACGCATTACGTGTCACGCGTCACGCGTCACGATTACAGGAGATTATTGAGTGAAAATAAACTTTATCCCTTCAAAGAGATTTATCTTTCTTTTATGTGCCGGCATAGTTCCCCTCGTTGCAGGCGGCTCATGGGTAGAACCTTTTATGATTTTTCTGGTCTATAATCTGATAGTTTTTACTATGGCCTCTGTGGATTATTTTTTGATTTCCCCTCATTTTATAGGTGTAAATCGTATCACAGAAGATAATTTTTCCATAGGAGTTAAAAATTCTGTTAAAATTTCCCTGGTAAACAGAGGCTTTTTTTCTCTTACTTTAGAGCTTAAAGATGATTACCCCTTTCAGTTTAAATCTGACAGAAAAAGAATTTTTGCTGTTACCATGTCACCGGGAGAGAGTCGTGAAATAGAGTATTTTCTGACTCCTTTAAAGAGAGGTAAATACAGTTTCGGCCATATTCATATCCGTGCATACAGTTTTCTCGGGATAACGGGAAGAAGAATTTCAATAGAAAAAAAACAGGAAGTAAGAGTATATCCTGACCTTCGGAATATATCCCGGTACCAGTTAATGGCCATAAAGGGACATCTTCAGAGAAGCGGCATAAAACCTGTAAGGCTCATGGGCCATGGGATGGAGTTTGAGAGTCTCCGCGAATATATGACAGATGATGAATACAGAACTATTAACTGGAAAGCCTCTGCCAGACGTGGACATCTTATAGTTAATCAATATGATGTGGAAAAAAGCCAGAATATTATGATTTTGATAGATGCAGGAAGGCTTATGACGGCTATGGCAGGGGAGATGGCAAAATTTGATTATGCGGTAAATGCCGCCCTTATGCTCTGCTATGTCTGTACCCTCAGGGGGGACAATGCGGGACTTATGGTATTCGGACATGATATAAAATTCTATGTTCCTCCCGGAAAAGGTAAAAAACACCTTCATATGATCCTTGA
>CALARM010000303.1 GCA_937888925.1 uncultured Synergistia bacterium
AGTTCTTTAATAGCACAGACTTTACCTAAATTCCTGTCAAGAGCCATAAAAATGGTGCCCATGCCGCCGCTCTTTATAGTTTTCAGAAGAGTATATCTGTCTGTAAGCTGTTCTGCTTCCATAATACGTGATTCATAAAATGTTAAAAAATAATCTTCTGAAGCAAAAATATTACCGCATCTGATACAAAAGAGATCATTAACATTATTTACCTGGGCACACTTATCACAGTTTTTATACATATTTCCTATCTTTCATAATGTTCACTCTTAAAAAACGGGCATGTAGCACATTTTTTTGTACCAGCAAGAGGACCTCTTGGTTTCTTCCCATCAATATTACCGACTGTATGAGCACATCTTCTTCCTTTTTTAGGATATGCAGGACACAGTGCCTGTTTACCGCACAGCATAACCTCCCAGCAATTAAGAGGTTCTTCTTTAAATTCAATTTTCTCCTTCAACTCTTCTTCTCTGGCTTTTTTTTCTTTCAAACGCTGTCTGTCCGCTTCAAGTTCCTCTTTAAGTTTTTCTCTTTCTTCCAGAAGCTTTTTATCTTTAAGATCAGGCGTATAATCTGTAACATCAAGATTAAGGTAGGCCTTTCTCTGAGCTTTTTCATATTCCAGTTCTTCAAATTTCCTTTTTCTTTCCTGTTCTTCTTTTTTCTTCTTATCTTCCAGTTGTTTTTTTTCTTCTTCCAGTTCTCTTTTAAGTTGTGCCAGATCATCTTTTTCTTTCTTTTTAGAGGAAGGCTTCACATCCTGTATTAATGATTTATATTTTTCTTTTCTACTTTCAACTTCTTCTCTGGTGAGAACAGGTTCTGGCAGAGGTTTTTTCGGTGCAGGAGGCGCTATTGTATCGAGCAGTTTCTTTTTTAATAGTTCTTTTAGTTTTGTTCCTGATTTAGCCGGGACGTTACTTTCTATCTTCTGTACAGACTCCAGAGGTTCTTTCTTTTTTATATAAGTAGCAGAAACTGTTTCAAAATCTATAACAGGGCTTACAACACTATCACTTTCCTGTTGACACACAGGTTTAACTTCAGGTTTCTCTTCTTTTACAAAAGATTTAACGTCAGGTTCCTCTTCTTTTACAAAAGATTTAACGTCAGGTTCCTCTTCTTTTATAACAGGTTTATATTCTCCTGAAATGTCTTCTACACCTTCGGTCAACATATCCTGGCTTTTCGTTCTGATAGAAAGTTCATCAAGAAGTTTGTCTTTATCCGGCTCGTCCAGTTGTGCAACAGCTTCAATTAAAGGCCTGTCTTTAGCCGAAAGTTTCATTTTCAAAACATGTTTTTTATCTTTTTCATGTTCCTTTTCCTGCAATGCACTGCCTGAAGTTAAAGAAGGAACATCTTTCTTCTTCAGTGATTTTTTTAGCTTTGTCTCACTTTCAGAAAATTCTTCTTTTCTGGCTTTTTTAAGAACAAACTTCTGTTCTTCAGCCTTCTCCGGAGTTTTCTTCTCACTCTTTTCCTGAGAAGAAAAGAGAGGTTTTGAAACCTTTATCTCTCCATGAGAAACTTTTTCTCTATATTTCTGGAGCAACCCTTCTCTGGTTTCCGAAGGCTGTTTATCTTCAGAAGAAACCTCTCCTGTATCTCTACGATTTTCTTTATCAGGTGAAAGTTCTTTTGTATCTTTAAATTGCTCTGGAAGAGATAATTCAGAAGTCTCAAAACCACCCTGAACATCTGCATAATCATAAATATTACTGCTACCTGCCGTCTCATAAATTTCCTGCTGCTGTCTATATACAGTATCTTTGAGTTTTGTAAGGGCCTTCTGGAGCACCCTTTTTGTTGCAATCGAAAATAAACTTTCCTTTTCGATTGCTTTTTTTATAGGATTTATGGCATCAGGTCTGCCCCATTCTGCAAGAGTCATAGCACAGAGTCTTCTAATATTATGGTCTTCATCTGTAAGTCCTTCAAATAAATAGGAATAAAAGGATTCATATTTAAATTTACTCTGCAGAGAAAAAGCTAACAAACGTACAGGGCTGTCTGTATGAGAGAATAAATTCTTAATACAGGAAAAAACAATATACTCATCATCAGGGAATTTAATTTTTTGAAGACTTTCCACTGCAGCCAGTCTCAGACTCCTGTCATCTGATTTCAATAAATTTAACAATCCGTCAATAGCTATATTATCTCCAATCTCTCCAAGAGCTATGGCAGCCTGTTTCTGGACAGGCCTATCATTTTCATATAACAGTTTGGTTAAAGCTATAGTAGCCTGTTCCTGTATAACACTGCTTAAAGCTTTTATAGCCTGTAACTTGGCCTTTTTATCATTTGATTTTAATTGAAGTATTAACAGATCAGTATTAGAAAGACCTCTGTCACTCTGAATAACAGAAAAAGGATCTTTCCATAATAAAAGAGAACGCTTAAGTGCATCTGCTGATTGATATCTATCTTTAATTTTCAATTCTATGGCTTTTGTAAGAATGTAATTCATATAAAATGAAATATCAGGATTCAGTCTTTTTGGAGGTTCAAGAGAAAATCCTTCGGGGCGGGTGCCGGTAATAAGGTGGTACATGGTGGAACCGAGAGAATAAATATCACTTCTTACATCACATGGTTTACCTGCACACTGTTCGGGTGAAGCATAACCAATAGTCGCATATTCAGTCAGAGAAGAACAATCCTTTTCCATTGACACTGCTATGCCAAAATCTATAAGAACCAGTGAATTATCAGCTCTTTTTATCATTATATTTGAAGGTTTAAGATCCCTGTATATAATAGGAGGCTGTCTGTTATGTAAATAACTCAAAACATCACAGATCTGAACAGCCCAGTCTATTACCTGTTCTTCAGGGAATCCCCTGTCATAATTATTTTCACTCATTATTGTCAGAAGATCTTCTCCTACAATGTAATCCATTACAAGATAGTATTTACCGTTCACTGCAAAATAATCATACACCCTGGGAAGACTGCTGTGATTGAGGCTTGAAAGAAGTTTTGCTTCCTGTTCAAACATCTCTATGGAAGCTTCGTTTGTGCCATCTATTGCACTGAATCTCATAATCAATTCTTTAATAGCACAGACTTTACCCAAATTCTTATCTATCCCCATAAAAATTGTGCCCATTCCGCCGCTTTTAATTGTTTTAAGAATACTGTACCTATCGCTCAACCTTTCTAATTCCATAACGCGGGAAGCGTACAGTTTCAAAAAAGAAGCTTCAGAGGTAAGAATATTACCGCATCTGATACAAAACTGATCATTTACATTATTCAACTGGGAACATTTATCACAATTTTTATACATAAAAATATTTCCAAAACCATTTTTTATAAAAAGTTGATATAAAATTAATTTGCTAAATATAATTAAACCCCTGCTTTTTATAAGAATTAATTTTTTTTGTGAAATATAAGGGATAAAAGGGTATAATATATAGTAAAAATAAATTCTGAATATCTATTAATTTTTTATCATTAACATGTTTACCGACATACACAGTCACCTGTATAATTTTACATTAAATGAAATAAAAGATATACTTGAGAGATGCACTGACACAGGGGTAAAAAGAATAATAACATGTGTTTACAATAAAGATACTCTCATAAAGACCATTCCCATACTTAAAGCCTATAAAAATATCTATCTTTCCATGGGAGTCCATCCTCAGGCGGCATGGACAGAGAAAAAAGAATATAAAGATTTTATAAACATTATGGAACAAGCACTGGAAGCATGCATTGCAGCAGGTGAAACAGGATATGATAATTATGAAGGTAATCCTTCAATGGAGCATCAGAGAGAAGCTTTTATAAGACAGATTGAAATGGTAAATATAAAAAAACTGCCTCTAATAATTCACTGTAGAAAAGCTTTTGAACAGCTTTTTTCTGATCTGGAACTATTGAAAGATGACGTAAAGATTATCCTGCATTCCTATTCAGGAGGATTTAAATATCTGGCTCCGGCAATTAAAAAAGGATTTTACATATCTTTTTCCGGAGCACTTACATTTAAACGTTCAAAAAATCTAAAAAGAATAGCTGCTATGGTTCCATTAAATAGAATTCTGTGTGAGACAGACAGTCCCTTTATACCGCCGGAAATATTTCCTCAGATTGAAGCTTCCAGACCGGACCATTTAGCTATTATATTTAATGCTTTAAAAGAAGCCAGAGAAGAAAAAGAATATATTCTGAAGAAAGCTCTGGAGGATAATATTTCTTCAGTGTTTGATTTCGAAAGGATTGACAGAAAGAGAGAAAAATATATTCAATTACTGGAACAGGCTCTAAGTAAGAGGTGAACATATGTCACAATATTATGAAAGAACTGAATTATTAATAGGAAGAGAGAAATTAGAGATATTGTCCCGGAGTAGAGTGGCTATCTTCGGTCTTGGCGGCGTAGGATCTTTTGCCTGTGAAGGACTGGTAAGATCGGGCATCGGAAAATTCATACTTGTAGATTTTGACAGAATAAGTGAGACAAATTTTAACAGGCACATAATAGCTACAAAAGAAAAAATCGGATTAAATAAAGTAGAGGTAATGAAAGAGAGAATTTTATCCATAAATCCTTCAGGTGAAATATTAACGTGCTCGGATTTTTTAGACTTAAACTCTATAGAAGAGATTATTAACGGAACAGACAAAATTGACTTCTGTATTGAAGCAATAGACAGCCTTGGACCTAAAGTAAAAGTAATTAAATCACTTCTTAATCATAAAATACCATTTATTTCCAGTATGGGAGCAGGAGGAAGAATTAACCCGCTATGTGTAAAAGAAGGACTTCTTTCTGAAGTTACAACATGCAATCTTGCAAGAAGGTTGAAAAGAATACTGAAAAAAGACGGAATCAACTTAAATAATATACAGGCTGTCTATTCAACTGAAAAAAGTACCATGCCTGAAAAAAAACTATCATGGGAAGAAAATGAATTTCAGAGAGGCAGAATAAGAGGAAGGCAGGGAAGTTCCTGCTTCGTTCCTGCAGTATTCGGCATGACTATGGGTTACATAGCTTTTATTAATATTATGGCAGGAAATAAAGGAAAAATAATGAATCAATCTGAATAAAGGAGAGTTATATGGATTATACAGCTTTGAGTAAAACAATATCTCATGCTTTAAGACATGAGCCATGGGTCTATGAACTGGAACTGGATGAAAAAGGATGGGTGGAGATAGAAAGTCTGATAAAAACTCTCAGTCAGGAAAGAGAAGAATGGAAAGATCTTTCCATTCAGGATTTAGAAGAAATAATAAAGATATCTTCCAAAAAAAGGTTTGAGATTATGGGAAATAAAATAAGGGCTCTTTACGGGCATTCCCTGCCGGAAAAATTGGTTAAAGAACCACTGCCTCCTCCTGAAACCATGTTTCATGGAACATCCCGCAGGGCATGGGAGATTATAAAATCCAGTGGTTTACTCCCTATGAACAGACAGTATGTCCATCTTTCACTTGATAAAAAAACAGCTATCGAAGTAGGTAAACGTAAGGACAAAAAGCCACTAATTCTAATGGTAAAATCACAGAAAGCATTTGAGAAAGGAATAAAATTTTATAAAGGAAATGAAAAGATATGGCTTGCAGATTATATACCGGCAGAATATATTGCAGTGAGCAGTGACCAGTTACCAGTGAGCAGTGACCAGTTACCAGTTACCAGTCAAAAGTCAACGAATTTTATTTAAAATCTGATGATATAAAAATTTCTAATCATTGAAAGATAAAAAATTGAAAGATAAAAAGAGGAGCAGAAAAGTGATGAACAAGAAGAAACTCCATGGTTCGGAAGATACAGAATTAAAGAAAAAAAAGAAAAAAACATCTGATGGCGAAGGGCCTGATTTGAAGAAAAAAGTATTGAAGCTCCTTGGGCTGGACAGACCCGTATCAAAAGAAAAAAAGAAAAAATTACTGGCTCTCCTGGAAACAGATAAGGCTTCTTTTAAGAAAAAGAAGAAGAGACTGCCGGAAGACGAAGAATTACTTTTGAGGAAAAAGAAGAAGAGACCGCTGGAAGATGAAGAATTATCTTTGAAGAAAAAGAAGAAGAGACCACCGGAAGATGAAGAATTATCTTTGAAGAAAAAGAAGAAGAGACCACCGGAAGATGAA
>CALARM010000304.1 GCA_937888925.1 uncultured Synergistia bacterium
AGTCCGGACAGGGACAGGTTTTAGAAATGGGTATGAACTTATCTGGAGCGGTACTCAGTGAGTAGTGAATGATGAGATTTATTGGAAGGCAGGATTAATTGATAAAATTAATTCTGCCTTTTTGAGGGGGAACATCAATACATGGATTGGCTTTTATATAATCCACCAAAATATCTCTCTGTATTCTGCCGAATTCTACATTTTTACCCTTTGGAAATTCATCATAACCGCATGAGCCAGTGAAGGTTATGTCATTAATTGCAACACGATAGGCTCTCGTCATATCTACAGGTTCACCGTTGACTTTTATATTTGATACCTGCTCTCCGGCAGGTTTTTCCCTGTCTATATCAACAGTCATACCTGAAATCTGCAAATAATTTTTATGCTGCCGGGCACTGTTTTCCATTAATTTTTTTATCTGTTCTCCTGTCAGATCCAGACAGACACTTGCATCGTCACGGGGTAATATACGATAAACATCTCCGAAGGTTATTTTCCCTCTGAGTATCTGGTCCCTTACACCGGAAGATACTATCATACCTATGTCACTGTTTGTACCGACCCTTATGGCATCTGCCACAAAATCTCCCATAACGCTTTCTTCTACTTTCAATCGATCATGGGTTAAATCAATATTTGTTTCTCCGATGACCTGGCTTTTTTTGTTCTGCGCCTCCATTATGACAGGGGTTACAATGTCTTCAACACCGCTATCCATTTTCAGACTGACACTTTTTAATAAATTTTCCGTAACAGGAATAAATTTATTTTCGTAACCGATTATTTTATGTTCATCTTTTTTAACTTTAAGCTTCAGGTGGCCTACATTTTTTCCCTGTGTCCCAGATTTTACTATAATATTTCCGTTAACTTCTTCTATTGTCTGATTGTGGCTGTGGCCGCCCACTATTATTACATTGCTTAACTCTGATGCCAGTTTTCTGTCATATTCATCGCCTTCATGGGATAACACTACCACTAAATCTACTCCGCCAGATTTTAATTCTGAAATATATTTTTTAGTAGTTTCTATAGTATTTGAAAATGTCAAACCTTCTACTTTCCTCGGATCTCCTTCCTCTCTTATAGTATCTGCAAGGACTCCTAACATGCCTACTTTTACCCCGTTAATTTCTTTTATTACATATGGTTTCACATTATCAAGCAACGTGCCGTCTTCTTTTAAAATATTTGCACCTACGAGAGGAACTTTTGTTTTGCTTATTAATTCGTCCAGAGACTCTCTGCCCCAGTCGAATTCATGATTTCCTATTTCTACGGCATCATACCCTATGGAGTCCATAACTTCCAGCATGGTTTTTCCTCTGTTCATATTGGATTCCAGTGAACCCTGAGACCAGTCTCCTGCATCTACCAGAGCATATTTCCAGTTATCTTCTTTTTTAAGCTTGTTTATTACATGTGCCATGTTGGAAACTCCGCCAATGACGCCATATTCTTTGTCAGGCATCGGTGTTATGGCACCATGTATATCACCTGTATAGATAATATTTACATCTTTTATATCCGGGTCATTTTGTGCTGTTTCATCTACGGAAGGGGTGGTTTCATTCTTTTTTGAGCCGTTTATGAGAGCCATTAAGCTACTGAGGGCATCCATTTGCTGTGAAATGGAATCATTTTTTTCTTCCCCCAGTCTTACACTGTCCTGCGGATTTAACACATCAGCAGTTTCCGGGGCAGTTCTTTTGGCGGATGTAATTGTTTCTGCTGTTACATTTAATCTTGAACCTATCTGCATAAATTCACCTGATTATTATGTAAGATTATTTGCTGAAAAAATAATATTCTTCAGGTTCGGATGACAGAAGAGAAGGATTGCTATCTATAGTGTGGCTACTATTTAGTTCCAGCGACTGTTTTCGTCCTCCGTCATTCCCCGCCTCTTCTGTAAACATCGCCAGAACACCGTTGTTATTGGCTTTTAAAGTATAATTATCTCCTGTCTTACTATCATAAAGAGTATAACTTTCTAAATGTTTTTTTATTGATCGTTCCTGAATACCGGCATAGTTTGCTTTAAAGGGGACAATTGTTTCTGTGGCAGGTTTTGCACCGATTGTTATTATGTCAGATGTTTTTAAATTTTCCTGTGTTAAAGGCTCTGGGGAACCGGTAGATTTTATTTTTCCCGTCCCCTGATATTTTTGTAATTCTGTTGTATTCAGCCTGTTGTTAATACTTCTTAACATAATCAACTCTCCATAATATTTTACACTCATCCATAATCAGAATAACATATATTAAAGTTAAAAGTAATATTTTTTTGTTAAATTTTTGTTAATATTTATATTAAAATTTCTACTATTTACTGAGGTGAGCATAAATAATGCATATATGCTTCCTTGACGCGTAACGCGTTACGCGTCAAGGGAGAAAAACGATTATTAAATGCTTATGCTCAGGCAGTAAGATTGCCTTGAGTCATAACGAAGAATAAAGAGTATCCTTACGTCATGCCTTATGAATTACTTATATTTTCAGGAAGGAAATGTAATTGAAGGATTGAATTTTACGGTAATGGATTATTTCATCCATCAGGTATAGTAGTGTGTTTTATAACTTGATTGGAGTGAAAAGTGAAAAGAATAGGACATTACTCACTATTCACTTTTCACTCATTATAATAATTAAAAAAGGAACATTTATGTCAGAAACCACGGCAAAACCTTTTCTTAAATGGGCTGGAGGAAAATCACAGCTCCTTCAGCAATTTGATAATTATTTTCCCTCCGAGTTGAAAGAGGGTAAAATTGATTTCTATTTTGAACCATTCCTTGGAGGTGGAGCAGTATTTTTTTTTATAGCTCAGAAATATAATTTTAAACAGGCTTTTCTTTATGATATAAATAAAGAGCTTATACTTACATATAAAGTGGTTCAGAAAGATGTAAATAAACTTATAGATTTACTTTACACTTACGACGTAAACTATAAACGTTTAAATGAAGATGGCAGAAAAGCCTTTTATTATGAAATCAGGAATGATTATAATACAATTGGATATAAAATAAATTATAAAAAATATTCTTCCTTATGGGTTAAAAGGGCGGCACAGGTAATTTTTCTGAACAGAACCTGTTATAACGGACTCTTCAGGGTAAACAGACAGGGCGGATTTAACGTACCATTCGGAAGATATAAAAACCCTAAGATTGTAGATGAGGAAAATTTAAAGAAAGTCTCATGTTTGCTGAAGAAAGCTAAAATAGAATCTGCCGATTTCGGTAAAATAAATAGAAAGATCTCAGAAAAATCTTTTGTTTATTTTGATCCTCCCTATAAACCAATCAGTAATACAGCAAATTTTACCTCATACAGTAAATGTGTTTTTGATGATTCTCAGCAGAAGAGACTGGCAGAATTTTATAAAGAACTCCACAGAAAAAAATCAAAATTAATGTTAAGCAATTCTGACCCGAAAAATGAAGATGAAAATGACGACTTTTTTGACAGGTTATATAGCGATTATCATATATACAGGGTAGATGCAAGAAGGGTAATTAATAGCAATCCTGAAAAACGAGGTCTCATAAAAGAATTGATAATAGTAAATTATTAAACCATTTATCGTTAGTTAATGATTTCCTGTTCGTAACATGGATTAAACGCGTCACGCGTTACGCGTTACGCGTCACGACCATATAAACTGTATATGTATTTATTTTACAATTTTATAAAATTATAATGACGGAGGTGTAAAAAATGTTTTATTGTCCGAAATGTAACAATGAATATATAGAGGATTTACATATATGTCCTCTGTGCGGAGTCGAAATGATCGATAAAGGGCATGATTATATAGAAGATGCAGAAATGAAATTTCTCTGTAATGTAATGACCGAAACAGAAGCTTTTTTGATCAGAGGTATCCTTCAGACAGAAGAAATTGATGTTTTTATTAAACCCCTTGAAGTCGTTATGTATGAAGGTGTTTTTTCTGACATGGAAGGAGCATGGGGAAGACTTTTTGTTTTTACTAAAGATCTGGAGAATGCTCAAAAAATCTTGAATGATTACCTTGCAGCTCCTTTGGAAGATGATGAATCTTGGCGTAATGCAGAAAATCCTGAACTCCTTGATGAGGACAGGGAAAACTGAATTTTGTATAAAAAAGAATATTTTTGTAGGAATATTTTGTTGTTTCACGGAATAATATAATAAATAAATCGACTTAAGGAGTGTGAGGAGACATGCTCACAGATTATCCTGTGTCGTATTTACCGCTGTCACTACCTGGAAAGAGACTAAAAAAATGAGGAGGTTATACTTATTATGAGACGAGGAATATTTTTATTTATTATGTCGCTTCTCCTGTTTGTATTTTTCGTTCCCGGCCTTGCGGAGAATCAGCCCTCTTATAGTATAAGTTATTATTTTAACAGTAACTACCACTACCCCGGCGAAAAGATGAATGTAAATGTGTATTTGTACTATTATTATCTTAACCGAAAAGGTGATTTTACGGAGAAAGTGACTGTAAAATTATATAAACTCCCTGAAAATCTGTCAG